>JAZGFQ010000096.1:0-9446 GCA_036479635.1 Arenicellales bacterium | reverse complement strand
CACGTCTATCCCTGATTGCAGAGATTCGAGCTTCTTATGGCGCACTTGTTGCGCAATATCTGGGCGGCTGATCGCAAAAGTACCTGATTCCCCGCAGCAACGATCAGTTTTATGCACGGCTTTGCCGAGTAAGCCTTGCGCCACGTCCGCAGAGTTATGTTGCTTCATCGGGTCGTGGCATGGGTCATGATATAAATACTCAGTTTCAGGCGTGTTCTCTAAACTCACGCCTTGCTCAAGTAAAAATTCATGTATGTCTAGCTGACGGCAACCCGGGAAAATTCGTTCGAATTGATAATCCAGCAGTTGATCCATGCAGGTGCCGCAAGAGACAATGACGTGTTTGACGTCAAGATAAGACAACGTAGAGGCCATGCGATGAAACAACACACGGTTATTGGTGTTGATCTGATGCGCTTGATCGATATTGCCTTGGGCTTTTTGCGGATAACCACAACATAAATAGCCCGGTGGTAGGATGACCTTCATGCCTTGTTCGGCCAAAGAAGCAATCGTCGCTAAACCGACTTCACTGAATAATCGTTCAGAACCACAGCCAGGGAAATAAAACACCGCTTCATCGCTGTCTTGGCAGCGATCTGGGAAGCTCAAAACAGGTACTTCATTGATGTTCTCTAGTTGCAATAAAGTGCGTAGCGTTTTCTTGGGCTTGGGCACGGGCAGAGGATTGGCTGAGAATTGCACTAATTGACGCACTATATCAGGCTTGCCCGTGGTGGCTTTGGGAGTGCTGTGGTGGTTGGGTAGTAACTTTAATTTTTTAGCAACGTGGCTGATAGCAGATTGCGCGGTGTAACCTAATTGAATAAAGCCGAAGCGCAAAAAGCGTATCCAGCGTGGGTCGGTGATATTTAGGAAATGCATTGCCGCTTTGGTGCCGATGTGGCTGCGGCGTTTGTTATTATCGATGAGTAATTTACGCATCAATATTGTTACGTCGCCGAAATCTATATCGACTGGGCAGGGCGCTAAACATTTATGACAAATGGTGCAATGGTCGGCGATGTCATTCATTTCATCGAAATGGTTCAAGCTGATGCCGCGCTTGGTTTGCTCTTCATAGAGCATTGCTTCAATCACTAACCCTGAGGCTAAGATTTTATTACGCGGCGAATAAAGCAAGTTTGCACCTGGTACATGCGTCGTGCATTCAGGCTTACATTTTCCGCAGCGCAGGCAATCTTTGATCTCTTCGTTGAGCTTGCCCAAGTCGCTGTCTTCTAGGATCAATGCTTCAGTTTCCAGCAGGCTAAAAGAGGGTGTGTAAGCGTTGTTTAGGCCATTTTCAGGGTAGAGCTTTCCTTTATTAAAGCTGTGGTTTGGGTCAACTTCATTCTTGTATTTAGCAAAGGGGCCGAGCACGTTGTCGTCTAGATATTTTATTTTAGTCAGGCCGATGCCGTGCTCGCCTGAAATAACGCCATTTAAATCGCGCGCTAAAATCATAATCTCATCAACGATTTTATCCGCCTCAGCGAGCATTTCGTAATCTGAAGAGTTCACAGGAATATTGCTATGCACATTGCCATCGCCCGCGTGCATGTGTAGCGCAACAAATAAACGCTTGTTTTTGTACTTCTTATGAATCTGGTTTACTTGCGCCTGCACCGCTTGCAAAATCCTGCCGCTAAACAAATTGGCTAGCGGGCGGATAACCGTTTTCTTCAGCGAGATGCGCAAATCATTGCGCAATAAGGCATCAATCAGGCTTTGATTTGGTTCGTCAAGCTTGCTGAGGGCGTCGTCAGATAGAACCTTATCTATAGACGCGTCAAGATGCGTTAAGTAATCCACCCACTGTGCTTTGCTTTTTTTGAGTAAAGACAGCGCGGTTTGGCGCTTATCTTCTAATATGGCGATATGTTCGCCGCCTTGCTCAGTTTGTGCATCGCGTAAATTAAGGATTTCACTGCAACTGTTGAAGACCTTATCTTGGTCTTCAAAATACACCATCAGGGCATCTAAAGTCGCAATTTTATTTTGCGTGGATTGAATGATATTGATGCGTTCAATGCCCAATGAGTATTCGCCTAAATTCTCAAGCGGAATGACGACATCTTCATTGATTTTAAAGGCATTGGTGTGCGCGGCAATCGCAGCGGTGCGTTTACGCGCCGCCCAAAAGCGCTTGCGTAAGGGCTCGTTGCTGGCAATAAAGCCTTCGCCGCCGCGTGCTTGCGCGATACCCAGCAGAGCGGTGCAAGCGGTAGATAGTGCAGTTAAATCATCCGCGCTTAAATCAATGATCAGTACCATTCTTGGCATGGTGCCAAGGGCGGATTTAGGCGTATATTTAACCGCTTTAATATAGCGCCAATCTAGGTGCTCTAAACCCGCGAGATCAACCGCAGGATTTTGCGCAATGTCGTCGCGCAGTTGCACAATTGCAGGCACAGATTTGCGTAGGTCATACTCATAAAACTCTAAGCAAACGGTGTGCGTGTGCGCGCGGCTTTGGTGTAAGATAAATTGCGCGCTGGTAATTAAGCCATCACAGCCTTCTTTTTGAATGCCAGGCAGGCCGCTTAAGAACTTATCGGTGACATCTTTGCCCAGCCCTGCGTGCCTAAATTTGTTGCCGGGGATTTTTAAGCTACGCGTTTCAATCGATTGAGTGCGTGCTGTATCCGACCATTCTTCAATCTTAAACTCAACCTCGGCTTGCTCGTGAATCTTACCTAAATTATGTTGGCGACGCGTCACCTGCATCCAGTTTCCGAGCGGCGTAACCATCGTCCAAGATAAGAGGTTATCCAGCGTTGTACCCCATAACACCGCTTTTTTACCGCCAGCGTTCATAGCAACATTGCCGCCAATGGTAGAAGCATCTTGTGAAGTGGGATCAACCGCAAACACTAAGGCTTGGGCGCTGGCAGCCTTTGAAACTTGCTGTGTCACCACACCTGCGCCCGCGCGAATGGTGGCGACTTCAGCGTTTAGCCCCTGAGGAATGAGCCTTTCAATTGTAGATAATTGATCTAATTTTTCAGTATTGATAACCGCGCAAAAAGGGTCTAGCGGTACGGCGCTGCCTGTGTAACCCGTGCCGCCGCCACGGGGAATAATGGTTAAACCCAGTGCAATACAGCTGCGCACAATTTGCGCAATTTCGCTTTCTTGATCAGGGGTAATCACCACAAACGGATACTCCACGCGCCAATCGGTTGCATCGGTGACGTGCGCGACGCGCGCATGGCCATCAAAACGGATATTGCCTGAATGCGTTACGCCTTTAAATTCAGCGATAATGCGGTTTCGGTCATCAGTGCATTGTTTGAACGAATGCGTAAAAGTCTCAACGGCTTGTTTGGCTTGCTTATGCAGGCTCAGCACCGCAGGGTTGCCGTTGGCACGATCTATAATGTGCGCCAAGCGCCGATTAAGTGTATTGGTGAAAGAGAGCTTGCGTTTGGGGTTATTGAGCAGGTCGTCAAAAATAAAAGGGTTACGCATAACGATCCATAAATCGCCCAGCATCTCAAATAAATAACGCGCAGAGCGCCCCGTTTTACGTTCAGAGCGCAAGTGATTGATGGTTTCCCATGCGGCCTCATCCATGAAGCGGATGACAATTTCTCTGTCTGAGAATGAAGTATAGTTATAAGGTATCTCCCTATATTTATCAGTCATTTATAGAACTTAATTAATGTGTTAGTTTGGGTTAAAACTGAGTGAATAATAACGTACGCCAAGGCTCAAACGAGCGCCCGTTAAATAATTAGCCTGATTATAGCTTAAAGCGTTGATTGACAGCACCTTAGGCATCGTTTTCGATTAAAATCGGCGGATGATAGTTATCTGTACTGATATATGACACATGTCGCGTTTTTTACGCACGTAGGCTTTGGGGTCATACTCACCTTAATCGCCATGCTCGGCACCGAGTTAATGCGCCGTTATGGGCGCATCATTGACCGCCCAAATCAGCGCTCATCGCATGTGCGACCCTTGCCTCGCTCGGGCGGCGTGTCGATTGTTCTGACCTTTCTGCTTGGTATGGTGTTCATTATCTATCAAGGCGATATTACCCTCATCAAAGAACAGTATATGTGGGGCTTTGTATTCTCCGCGATGATGATTGCGGTGATCTCCTTGATTGATGACATCTACAACAAAAGTGCCTTGTTTAAGTTGGTCACGCACTTTATTGCGGTGGGCATCGTATTAAAAACAGGTATTGTGGTGGATCACCTAGCCTTACCTGGCGTGGGCTATATCGAAATCGGCACCTGGGGTTACGTTTTATCCTTTTTCTGGATTTTAGGCCTGACCAATGCCGTGAACTTCATGGATGGCATTGATGGTCTCGTGGCTGGTTGCACGGTGATTGCCAGCTTATTTTTTATGGTGATTAGCTTCTACCAAGGCAGTTCGTTTGTGTATGTGACCTGTTATACTTTATTGGCAGGTGCGCTGGGATTCTTGTTTTTAAACTTTCACCCTGCAAAAATTTTCTTAGGGGATGTCGGCAGTGCCTTTATTGGCTTTACCTTCGCCACTTTAGCCATTATTGCCGCACGCTATGATGCCTCGCACACTTCGTTTTTGGTCATGCCGTTGTTGATGTTTAACATCATTTATGACACCGTGTTCACCTTTATTCGCCGTTTAGTTAAAGGCGAGAACGTGTTAGAAGCGCATCGTGGGCATTTATATCAACTCCTCATTCGCAGTGATTATAATCACCGTGAAGTTTCTTTAATCCACTATTGCATGGCTTTCATGCAAGGCTTAGGCGCAATGTGGATGGTGCTGATTCCAGGTTCTCAGCGCGTATTTATCTTTATTCCTTTCTTATTATTACAGCTTTTATATACTTATTTCGTGATGCGCCGCGCTAAGTTTATGCTGGGTGACGCATTATGAAATTCATTAAAAAAATCGGCTCGCGCTTATTTTCGAAACCTAAAAAACAGTCGGTCTCTGCGGCTAGAAATCAAGCAGGAGGCGATTTAGACGAATTACGCTATTCCGCTGAAGATTTAGGTATCCCTTTGTCCGAGGTCTCTCCTGCGGCAATGTTGGTGTGTGAAACACTACAAAACCACGGCTATGACGGCTATTTAGTCGGTGGCTGTGTGCGCGATTGGATTTTAGGCTTACACCCCAAAGATTTCGACGTCGCGACCAATGCCACCCCTGAGCAAATCAAACCTTTGTTTAAGCGCGCTAGAATTATTGGGCGGCGGTTTAAATTGGTGCATGTGCATCATCAGCGCGAAATGATTGAAGTTGCAACTTACCGCAGCGCGCCTTCGGCTGAAAAAGGCGGTAAAGCGAAAGAAAGCAGACAAGCATCAAGCCACAATAGCAATAGGCGTGTTCCGCGCAGGCACCAAAAAGGCGGCGGTAAAAGCCACCAGCAAAGCCAATCTGGGCGTTTATTACGCGATAACGTTTATGGTACGCTGCTAGATGATGCCGAGCGCCGTGATTTTACCATCAACGGCTTATATCTTGACCCAATCGCGGGCGAGGTGGTTGATTTTCAGAACGGTGTGGAAGACGTGCAAGACCGCGTGTTAGCGGTCATCGGCGACCCTGAACTACGTTTTGCCGAAGACCCCGTGCGCATGTTGCGTGCCTTACGTTTTAAGGCCAAGCTTGATTTACACATTCCTGATGACATTGATGAACTGATTCACCAAAACAAATATCGCTTTGCCGAGGTTTCCAACGCGCGCTTATTTGATGAAACCTTTAAATTATTTCATCATGCGCACGCCAGAGCGAGCTGGGATGTATTAAGTGAGTATGGTTTTGAGAAAGTCTTGTTTCCCTTAACCGCGAAAGCCATTGACGCACAGTCTGATGCGGAAGATTTCATTTATCGCGCTTTGGATAACACTGACAGGCGCGTCGGCAAAGGTTTACCCGTGATTCCCGCTTTTTTCTTTGCGGTGATTTTATGGCACCCGTATCAACACGCACGTAAGAACATGGAAAACTTACCGCGCGGGCGGGCAGGCGTGTATCAAGCAGCAGATGAGGTCTATCGCAAGCAATTCCCCACCATCGCCATTCCTAAACGCGTATCAGGCGTGATCACTGAAATCTGGGATATGCAATGGAACCTAGAAACGCGGCGGCCTAAATTTATTGAATCAATTCTAGATAATCGCCGTTTTCGCGCGGCCTATGATTTCTTATTATTGCGCGAGAGCATTGGTGAGGTTGATTCTGAGCTTACGCGCTGGTGGACAGAGATCCAAAACAAAGATGAAGCGGGTGAAGCGGCCATGATTGATGCTTTGCCGCAATTCAACGCGCACAAGAACAAGGGTAAACGTCGGCGCAAGCCGCGTAAGCCAAGTAACCAGGGCAGCTAGCGCAACGTCATGGCGCACCTTTATCACATCCACCCTGAGAACCCGCAAGCGCGGTTAATTTCGCAAGCGGCTGATATCATTCGCCAAGGCGGGATTGTGGCGTATCCAACCGATTCCAGCTATGCGCTCGGTTGCCACATTGGTGATGCTAAAGCCTTGGAGAAAATCCGCACTATTCGCCAAGTCAGTGACGAGCATAATTTCACGTTAGTCTGCGCGGATTTATCCGAGTTATCCAAATACGCGAAAGTGAGTAACCAAGATTACCGCTTGCTCAAGCGTTTTACGCCAGGTGCTTATACCTTTATTCTACCTGCCACGCGTGAAGTGCCTAAGCGCTTGCAGCACCCAAAGCGTAAAACTATTGGCCTTAGAGTGCCTGAATACCCTATTGTCAGTGCCTTATTAACTGAGCTGGGCGAGCCGATTATGAGTTCAACCTTGTGGCTTAAGGGCGATGATTTTCCTTTGAATGATATCGATGAAATGAACGAGCGCATTGGCCATCAAATAGATTTAATCATTGATGCAGGGCCGTGCGATATTACGCCCACCACTGTGGTGGAGATCAACGACGGCAAGGTAAAGTTGATCCGAGAAGGCAAGGGCGACCCTTCGGTGTTTTCCGAGTAGCCCATCTTAAATAAGCACAGTAGATAAAACAGCAGATACGCAACCATGATTCAATCAAGAATTTTATCCGGCATGCGCCCCACAGGGCGTTTACATTTAGGCCATTACCACGGTGTTTTAAAAAACTGGGTTGAGCTACAAAACCAGCACGATTGCTTTTTCTTCGTGGCCGATTGGCACGCCTTAACCACGCATTATGACGCACCCAGCACTATGGGCGAGCACGTTTGGGAAATGGTGATTGATTGGCTGGCGGCAGGGGTTGACCCAGAAAAAGCCAGCTGCTTTGTGCAATCGAGCGTGCCTGAACATGCTGAATTACATTTATTGCTCTCGATGATCACGCCTTTGGGCTGGTTAGAGCGCGTGCCGAGCTTTAAAGACCAACAAGCCAAGCTTAAAGATAAAGATTTATCCACTTATGGTTTCTTGGGTTATCCCTTGCTGCAATCAGCCGATATCTTAATGTATGGCGCGCAGGGCGTGCCCGTTGGGGAAGATCAAGTGCCGCATGTTGAGTTGACGCGAGAAGTCGCTAGGCGGTTTAACCACATGTTTGGGCGCGGTGAGTTGTTTGATCTTGCGGTCGAAAAGGCTTTATCTAAAATGGGCAAAAAAGCAAAAAAGGCCTATTTACGCCATCGCCAAGATTACCTGCAAAATGGTGCTGAGCAAGCGTATCAATCGGCGCAAGCCTTACTCGCTGAGCAACAAAATATCACCGAACAAGATAAACAAGATTTGACCGCGCATTTGGCGGATAAAGGCCGCATTATTTTAAGCGAGCCAGATGCCTTGTTAACGAAGGCCTCTAAAATGCCCGGTTTAGACGGACAGAAGATGTCAAAATCTTACGGTAATACCATCGCCTTGCGTGATGAACCTAAGCGCGTAGAACAAGCGCTACGCGGTATGCCAACGGACCCAGCGCGCGTGCGCCGCACGGACCCAGGCGATCCTGCAAAATGCCCTGTTTGGCAATTACACCAAACTTATACTGATGCGAAAACCCATGAATGGATAAAAACAGAATGCCCAAAAGCTGGCATTGGCTGCGTCGATTGCAAGCAACCGTTGATTGACGCAGTATTAGCCGAACAAAAAATGATTCAAGCGCGCGCGGAGCCGTATGAAAAAGATAAAGCTTTGTTGGTGAAGGTGATCAAGCAGGGCAATGAAAAAGCCCGCGAAGCGGCGAAGGCGACGATGGCGCAAGTTAGAGACAGCGTGGGCACGCTGTATCCCGAACTTTAGGCTTTAAAGCACCCGTGAGCGCGCAAACAGAACAAAGCGATTTAATCACCGATGCGGTTGCGCCGGCTGAGATTAAAATTGCGGGCGTGTTGCTCGATGAACTGCCCGATGATTTATACATTCCGCCTGAAGCTTTGGAGATATTTCTAGATTCCTTTCAAGGGCCGCTCGATTTATTGCTGTATTTAATTCGCAAACAAAATATTGAAATTTTAGACATTCCCATTGCCAAAATTACTGAGCAATACATGAAATATGTTGAGCTGATGCGTAAAATTCGCTTAGATTTAGCGGCTGAATATTTACTCATGGCGGCAATGCTCGCGCAAATTAAATCACGCATGTTATTGCCGAGACAAACCTCAGAAGAGGAAGACGAGGGCGAAGATCCACGCAGTGCTTTAATACGCCAACTGCAGCAATATGAACAGTTCACGCTCGCGGCCAAAGAGATCGATGAAATGCCGCGTTTAGAGCGCGATGTGTTCTTACCACAAGCTGAGTTCATTCAAGCACAAACCGCTGAAATATTACCGCAAGCCACCTTAAACGAGCTAGCCGTAACGTTTCGTAGGGTGATGTTACGCGCGCAGTTAAATAAGGGGTATCATATTAAACGCCAAACTTTGAGCATGCGCGAGAAAATGGTGTCTATCTTAGAGCAAATGCAAAGTGGTGAAAACTACCGCTTTGAAGCCTTGTTCAACGAAGCAGAAGGCCGCGAGGGTGTGGTGGTGTCTTTTATCGCTATTTTAGAATTAGTGCGTGATGGTTTGATTAGCTTGGTGCAAAACGAAGCATTTTCACCGATTCATCTGCAAGTTAAATAATCTTAAGAATGATGAACTCAAATAATAAAGAACAATCATTAGAACGTATTTTAGAAGCCATTCTAAGCGTGAGCGATGCGCCCGTTTCAATCGTGCGTATGCGAAACTTATTTCCTGAAGAAGGGCGGCCCAGCGCAGAAGTTTTTGAGCAAGCCTTAACGAATTTGGGTGAGCGATATGAAAACAGCGCGCTGAGTTTGGTGAAAGTTTCAAGCGGATATCGTTTTCAAACTCGCGCAGCCTATGCGCAGTGGATTAACAAGCTGTTCGAGACGCGCCCGCCCAAGTTATCGCGCGCTTTATTAGAAACGCTGTCGATTATTGCTTATCAACAACCCGTTACGCGCGGTGATATTCAAGATGTGCGTGGTGTGGCGGT
>JAZGFQ010000095.1:0-4428 GCA_036479635.1 Arenicellales bacterium | reverse complement strand
ATTTGCGTGATGTGGTGAAAGTAGCGCGTGGCTTTATGGGTTATGGCTTACCACTGACGGATCTTATTCAAGAAGGCAATATCGGTTTGATGAAGGCGGTCAAACGCTATGACCCTGAGCACGGAGTGCGTTTGGTGTCTTATGCGGTGCATTGGATTAAAGCTGAAATTTATGATTTTGTGCTTAAGAATTGGCGCATCGTTAAGGTGGCTACCACCAAGGCGCAGCGTAAATTATTCTTCAACTTGCGTAAGTCTAAAAAGAAATTAGGCTGGATGAGCAACGACGATGTGCATAATTTGGCGGATAACTTAAACGTTGATACCAAAACTGTGCGTGAGATGGAATCGCGTTTAAGCGGCGCGGATGTCTCGTTTGATATGCCGGCGGATTCCGATGATGATAATTTCAGCGCTTCGCCTGAGCAGTTCTTAACCAATGAGGCGAATGACCCAGCGCAAATCGTCGCGAAAAAAGAATATACCGAGCAGCGTAATAAATCTTTGTTTTCAGCGATTAAAGAGCTAGATCAACGTAGCCGAGATATCGTCACGCGTCGTTGGTTAGGCGATGACAAACCAACTTTGCATGATTTAGCGGATGAATACGGTGTATCAGCTGAGCGAATTCGCCAGATTGAAAAACGCGCAATGGAAAAAATGAAGGATGTGATTGCAGCTTAATATAAGCGGTTCATCTCCTTTTAGAACCCGCCTTAATGGCGGGTTTTTTGTGCCTGCTGTTAAGCTTAATAGAATCTAAACATGCAATAATCCGCGCATGAATATAAATCGATTTCTTTTCATCATCTTATTACTCAGCACCAGTATTTTAGGGGGGTGCTTATCCACTGCGCGGGTATCGCAAGATAATATATGCACTATTTTTGAGAAAAAACCTAAATGGTATCGTAGCTCCGTTAAAGCAGCCGACCGTTGGAACAGTAATGTCGCCGTGCCGATGGCGATCATGGCACAAGAATCAAGCTTTAAAGCGCGCGCTAAGCCGCCTATGCGTTTCTTCTTAGGGGTGATTCCTTACGGGCGTGCCAGCAACGCTTATGGTTATCCACAAGCCTTAGATTCAACCTGGGCGAGCTATAAACGTGAGGCAGGTTCAATATTAAGCCGCAGAGATTTCTTCAGTGATGCCATCGATTTTATACAGTGGTATATGCACAACAGCACCCAGCGAAATAAAGTGACGAAGACCGATGCCTATGCGCAGTATCTAAACTATCACGAAGGCCAAGGCGGTTATGCACGCGGAACCTATAAGAACAAAGCGTGGTTGGTGAATACGGCTAGGCGCGTTGAAAAACGCGCTCAAAAATATGCTCAGCAATATCAAAGTTGCGCTGCGCAATTACGCCGTGATAACCGTTGGAAGTTGTTTTAATAAAGGAAACGAATTCAGTCATTGCTGTATGTGTTTACTCATTCGTTGATGGAATTGGCTTAAGTATTTCTACGGGCGCTTGGCTTTTAATACCTTGATGCGGCCGTTCCTGATTATAATACAACAAATACTCCATCAATTCTTTCTCAAAATCGTTGATCGTCTCGAAATGTGTATTATTGATTAAGTCTTCGTTTAAGGTGCGCCAGAATCGTTCTACCTTGCCATTGGTTTGTGGCCTATAAGGACGCGTATACCGATGCTTAATTCCCACTTCGGTTAACATCCTCTCAAACGGATGTTTATGCTTGTTCTTCGAGCCCTTAGGTCCAAATTCTGGGCCGTTATCACTCAGTAATTCTTCAAATTCTATGCCGTATCGGCTGTTGATCCAATTGAAGCAGCGCATCGCAGCAAACATCACCGTAAGGCTGGTAATGTCATTCACTATCTCTGCCCAAGCAATGCGTGAATAACTGTCAATCACACAAACAAGATACCGACGCTGTGATTCGCTTCCAATCAAGTCAGCGCTTAGGTGATGACAGTCTATATGCCCTAGTTCTCCTGCTCTCGTCTTGATAATGCGGCGTTTTTCTTCTTTCATAGGTTGATTTAAACGATTCTTGCCGTGGCGTTTACACACCTGATAAACACAGGATGGAGACGGTGTTTTTGCGCCCAGCTTAGGCTTCAGTATTCTGGTGATTTCATAGCGATTTAAGCCTTTATCACGCAATTCGATTACTTGCTTTTCTATCTCTGGGCAAGTGCGACGACTTTTCCATTTCGGCCCTCTCTTCTGGGGCAGTAATGATTCAACTTTATCATCTTGTTTATAGCGCCCATAGTACTTCAAAAATGTTTGAGGGCAAGTGCCGTGATGTTTGTAAAAATCTTTTACAAATTTGAACTGAGGATGCTTTTTTAATTTTACTTGTTCGTACTCTTTAACCAAGAATTGATATTTCTGTATGTAATTCTTTTTTAAGGTCTGATCTTGTGTGTTGTTTCTCATGTTGATGTCCTCGATTATTAAAGATCCAGTCTCTCCAGATCTTATATATCAGTTTCATCAACGAATTAGGTAACACATACAGCAATGACCGAAATTAAATAACTTTATTCATTGTAAACCCGCAGGCAAAGCAAATGAGACCCCTTCATCAGGCGCATCCATTTTAATCACCTCACCTTCATATTCCTTTAAGCGCTCAACCACTTGCTCGACCAACACTTCGGGCGCAGAAGCGCCAGCCGTGAGGCCAATACTTCTTTTACCCGATAACCAACTCTCTTGGATTTCATCTGCGCCATCAATCAAATACGCATCCACCCCGAACTGCTGGGCCAATTCTTTTAAGCGGTTTGAGTTCGAGCTATTAGTTGAACCCACCACCAACACCACGTCGCAATTTTTGGCTAAACGCTTCACCGCATCTTGGCGGTTTTGGGTCGCATAGCAAATATCATTTTTACGCGGCCCGATCATCTGAGGAAAACGTGCTTTAAGCGCATCAATGATGCCAATGGTGTCATCGACTGAAAGCGTAGTTTGACTAACGTGCGCTAACATCGATTCATCTTTAATCTTTAGGTTTTCAACCTCTTGTAACGTTTCTACTAAAATCACGCCATCTTTTACCTGCCCTAACGTGCCTTCCACTTCTGGATGCCCTGCATGCCCAATTAAAAATACCGTGCGCCCTTCTTTACGGTAGCGCATCACTTCAGTGTGTACTTTTGTCACCAACGGGCAGGTCGCATCAAACACCTTTAAACCAAATTTATCAGCTTCTTTACGCACGTTTTTTGAAACCCCATGTGCGCTGAAAACTACCGTTGAACCTTTGGGTACTTCACTTAGTTCTTCAACAAAGACTGCGCCTTTATCGGATAAAGATTTCACCACAAATTTGTTATGCACTACTTGATGACGCACATAAATCGGCGCGCCAAATTGCGTTAAGGCACGTTCAACAATCGCAATGGCACGATCAACGCCTGCGCAAAAACCACGTGGGTTGGCTAAAACTACGTTCATATTCATGTCATTAAATGTTTTTATAGTATGGCTAAAATAGTTATATTAATGCGTAAATCACGGCCTGCATAAGGGTGGTTAAAATCCACTTTAATCGCATCATCAGACACGTCAAGCACCTGCCCTTCAACAGACTGCCCGTCAGGCAAATCAAACTCAATCAGCTCACCTAAGGCAGGAGTTGTATCGAAATCATCGTGTATCATGCTTAACACGCGCTCAGGATCAATTTCACCGAACACATTATCTTTAGCCAGAACATTGACCGTCATCTTGCAGGGAACAGACTGATCTAACATCGCTAATTCAACTTGAATCGGCCAATAACCCTCACCCATTTTATATTTATCCCCTTCAGGTGCTTCATTGCATTCAAGTACGGTGTTTTCATGCAAGATCTCATATTGCATGATTAAACTATCTTCTGGGCCAATCTTTAACGTTTCAGCCATTAGACTCATCCAGAGTTTGATCATCTGCACGAGGTCTATCGGCAATGAATTTCCAGCCAAAACTATCCATCAATAATAAAATTGCACCAATGGTAATGGCGGAATCGGCCACATTAAATGCTGGAAATTGCCAACCTTGATAATGCACCAGCAGAAAATCGATGACGTAATTATATTGAAGGCGGTCAATCAAATTACCAATCGCGCCGCCAAGCACAAACGCCAAAGCGATAGATAACTGCCGCTCATGCCTTGCCGCACGCTTTAACCACACGATGATAACCAAACTCACGCCCACAGCAATCACGGTAAAAAATACCGTTTGCCAACCGCCAGCATCATTCAAAAAACCAAAGGCCGCGCCATAATTATGCGCATGTGCGATTGAGAAAAACGACAGAACAGGAATGGCGTGATGCAGTTCAATGTGTTCTATCACCCACTGTTTGGTCGCTTGATCTAAGATAATCAGCACGAATGCCATGATTAAATAAATCGTAAACTGGGTATGTTTTGATGATGTTGCCATGTTGC
>JAZGFQ010000094.1:0-5164 GCA_036479635.1 Arenicellales bacterium | reverse complement strand
TGATGGTTGCTTAATGGAAGGTATCTCGCACGAAGCGAGTTCTTTGGCGGGCAGCTTTGGCTTAGGCAAGCTAGTGTGCTTTTATGACGATAACAACATTTCGATTGACGGCAACGTTGATGGTTGGTTTTGTGATGATACGCCTAAGCGTTTTGAAGCTTACGGTTGGCAAGTGATTGCTGACGTTGACGGCCATGATGCCGATGCGATTAAAGCAGCGACCGATAAAGCCGTTGCGAACACCACGCAGCCTACTTTAATTTGTTGCAAAACCATGATTGGTAAAGGCGCGCCTAATAAAGGCGGCGGCCACCATGTTCACGGTGAGCCTTTGGGTGATGATGAAATCACTGCAACGCGCGCAGCAATCGGCTGGCCACATGCACCATTCACCATGCCTGACGATATTGCCGCAGCTTGGAATGCTCAAGATGCAGGCGCAAGTGTTGAATCTAGCTGGAACGAGACTTTTGCAGCGTACCAAGCGGCATATCCAGCTGAAGCGGCTGAATTAACGCGCCGTATGGCGGGTGATTTGCCAGCAGATTGGGCGGCTTCTGCGGATAAGTTCATCGCTGAGGTGAACGCTAAGCAAGAATCTCCTGCGACACGTGTGGCTTCTAAAGGCGCATTAAATGGTTTTGCACCGATGTTGCCTGAAATGTTGGGTGGTTCTGCGGATTTAACCCCGTCTAACAACACTTTCCATGAAACCAGCGTGCGCATCAATGATGATCACGGTTCTAGCGACATGAATTTCGCGGGTAACTATATTTCTTATGGCGTGCGTGAGTTCGGCATGAGTGCGATCATGAATGGCGCAACCTTACACGGCGGTTTCATGCCGTATGGCGCAACCTTCTTAATGTTCTCAGAATATGCACGTAATGCCTTACGCATGGCAGCATTGATGAAAATTCGCAGTATTTTCGTTTACACACACGATTCAATCGGCCTAGGCGAAGATGGCCCAACGCATCAAGCGGTGGAGCAAATCCCAACTTTACGTATGATTCCTAATATGTCAGTTTGGCGTACGTGTGATACCGTTGAAACAGCGGTGGCGTGGAAAAGCGCCATTGAAAAGAAAGACGGGCCTTCATGCTTAATTTTCTCGCGTCAGAACCTTGCGTTCCAAACGCGTGATGATGCCACCATTGCTAACATTGCAAAGGGCGGTTATATCCTTAAAGATACCGCTGGCACACCTGACGCGATCATCATTGCAACGGGTTCTGAAGTGGCTTTAGCGATGGATGCGGCTGAGCAATCAGCCGAGAAACTTGGTCGGCAAATTCGTGTGGTGTCTATGCCTTCAGTGGATGTGTTTGAAGCGCAAGATGCGGCTTATAAAGAATCAGTCTTACCTGCGGCAGTCACAGCACGTGTTGCGGTGGAAGCGGCGATTATGGACGGTTGGTGGAAATATGTTGGCATGAACGGCGAAGTGATTGGCATGAGCAGCTTCGGCGAATCAGCACCAGCACCTGAATTATTTAAGCATTTTGGTTTTACGGTTGAGAATGTATTGGGCGCCGTAAATCGAGTGACTGCTTAGTCTGTTTAATCTATTTGTAAGGGCCTCAGATTACTGAGGCTTTTTGTATTATTTTATAATTTTTAACCTTTTAAAAGAGAGATAAAGAAATGACAATTAAAGTCGCAATTAACGGTTACGGCCGTATCGGGCGTAACATTTTACGTGCTTTGTATGAATCAGGCCGTGATGATATTCAAATCGTTGCCATCAACGATTTAGGTGATGCAAAGACTAACGCGCACTTAACTCAATACGATACTGCACACGGCAAATTCACCGGTACAGTTGAAGTAGACGGCGAAGACATGATCGTAAACGGTGATCGTATCAAAGTATGTGCTGAACGTGACCCTGCTAAATTACCTTGGGCTGAGTTAGGGGTTGATGTTGTACATGAGTGTACTGGTTTCTTCGCATCAAAAGAAAAAGCCAGCGCGCATTTAACTGCGGGTGCTAAAAAAGTAGTGATTTCTGCACCAGGCGGTGCTGACGTTGATGCAACCATCGTATTTGGCGTAAACGAAGGCTTATTAAAGTCATCTGATACCGTTATCTCTAATGCATCTTGCACCACTAACTGCCTAGCACCAATGGTTAAGCCATTGAACGAAGAGGTTGGTTTAGTACATGGTTTAATGACAACGGTTCACGCTTACACGAATGATCAAGTGTTAACGGACGTATATCACTCAGATTTACGCCGCGCACGTTCTGCAACACAATCTATGATTCCAACCAAGACAGGCGCAGCGGCTGCAGTTGGCTTAGTATTACCTGAGCTTAACGGCAAATTAGATGGTTTCTCAGTACGCGTTCCAACGATCAACGTTTCTTTGGTTGATTTAACCTTTGTGGCTGCGCGCGAGACTTCAGTCGATGAAATCAACAGCATCATGAAATCTGCAGCAGACGGCAAAGTATTGGCGTTTAACGATAAGCCTTTAGTGTCTATCGATTTCAACCATACTTCAACAACGTCTAACTTTGACGCTGGCATGACGCGCGTAACAGGCGGCACCTTGGTTAAAGTATGTTCTTGGTATGATAACGAGTGGGGCTTCTCAAACCGCATGTTAGATACAACTGTTGCGTTGATGAACGCAAAGTAATCATTTACGATGATGATTCTGTCCGCCGTAATGGCGGGCAGTTTTATTGTTTTCTCGTGAATTTCACAATAACTAAACGCATCAACTCTTTGTTTCAAAAGAATTTATGGGTTTAATTATTTAACGTTTCAAATATTTATGACTATCCTCAAAATGACTGAGCTCGACTTATCGGGCAAACGTGTCTTAATTCGCGAAGATTTAAACGTGCCGATTAAAGATGGCAAAGTTTCTTCTGATAAACGTATTAAAGCCTCTTTAGCAACGATTGAGCATGCTATCAAAGCAGGCGCGCAAGTCATGTTAATGTCACATTTAGGCCGCCCAACTGAAGGCGAGCCTGCGGCTGAATTCTCATTACAACCGATTGCAGAGTATTTAAGCATAGCCTTAGGTAAGAACGTGCCGTTAATCACGGATTACCTCGATAACGCCCCGAAAATGAGCGATGGCGATGTAGTATTGCTTGAGAACGTACGCTTTAACAAAGGCGAGAAGGCCAATGATGAAGCGCTTTCTAAGCAATATGCGGCTTTATGTGATGTTTATGTCATGGATGCCTTCGGCACTGCGCACCGTGCGCAAGCCTCAACGCACGGCGCAGGGCAATTTGCACCTGAAGCCTGTGCTGGGCCATTATTAGCGGGCGAGTTAGATGCTTTAGGCAAAGCTTTAGATAACCCTGCGCGCCCAATGGCGGCGATTGTCGGCGGTGCAAAAGTGTCAACAAAACTAACCGTTTTAGATGCCTTATCTAAAATTGTTGATCAACTCATTCCAGGTGGTGGCATTGCCAATACTTTTATTGCAGCGGCAGGGCATAACGTCGGAAAATCACTTTATGAGCCTGATTTAATCGAAGAAGCCAAGAAGTTAATGGCCGATGCCAAGGCCAAAGGCCGCGAGATTCCTGTTCCAACCGATGTTGTCGTTGGTAAAGAATTCTCAGAATCTGCCGAAGCGATTGTGAAGCGCGTTGAAGATGTTGAAGATGACGATATGATTTTTGATATCGGTCCAGACACCACTGCACGTTTTGCAGAGATGATGGGCACGGCTGGCACGGTGGTTTGGAACGGCCCTGTTGGTGTGTTTGAGTTTGATCAGTTCGGTGAAGGCACGCGCGGCTTAGGCATGGCGATTGCGGATTCGGATGCATTTTCTATCGCAGGTGGCGGCGATACTTTAGCCGCGGTTGATAAATACGGCATTGAAGACAAAGTGTCATATATCTCAACGGGCGGCGGTGCATTTCTAGAATTCTTAGAAGGCAAAGCATTGCCAGCAGTTGAAATGTTAGAAGCGCGCGCTAAGACGTAAAGTTACCTTCAAATGACTGTAATCAGACAAACCAAAATAGTCGCCTCATTAGGCCCTGCAACAGACGACCCGATCGTTTTAGGTAAGATGTTTAGCCGAGGGGTAGATGTGGTGCGCATTAACTTCTCACACGGAGACCCACAAGAACACCGTGATCGCGTTGCATTAGTGCGTGAAGTGGCTGAGAAAGTCGGCAAAACCGTGGCGGTATTAGGTGATTTACAAGGCCCTAAAATTCGTATCGAGCGTTTTAAAAATCAGAAAATTATCTTAGCAGATGATCAAGATTTTGCTTTAGATACGGCGCTAGGTAAAAACGACGGCGATGAAGCTGCGGTCGGCATTGCTTATAAAACCTTACCTAATGACGTTAAAAAAGGCGATATTCTTGTTTTAGATGATGGCAATGTTGTTTTAAAAGTTAAAAATGTTGAAGGAACGCGCATCAACACGATCGTTTTGGTGGGCGGTGCGCTTTCAAACAATAAAGGCATCAACTTACAGGGCGGTGGTTTATCCGCGGGCTCTTTAACTAAGAAAGATAAAATTGATATTAAACTTGCCGCCGAATTAGAAATTGATTTTTTAGCGGTGTCTTTTGTGCGTAGCGCAGCAGATGTTGAAGAAGCACGTGCATTATATAAAGCAGAAGGGCGCAGCGCGGCGATTGTGGCTAAAATTGAGCGCAAAGAAGCGATTGATAACTTAGAAGAAATTATTCGTGCGACGGATGTCATCATGATTGCGCGCGGTGATTTAGGCGTTGAAATTGGTGATGCTAATTTACCGGGTGTACAAAAAAGTATTATTAAGCACACGCGAGAAAATAACCGTTTGGTCATTACCGCCACGCAAATGATGCAATCGATGATCGAAAGCCCAATCCCAACGCGTGCTGAGGTCTCTGACGTCGCTAATGCGGTGTTAGATGGCACTGATGCCGTCATGTTATCGGCTGAAACGGCGGTGGGTAAACATCCCGTGAAAGTGATTCGCGCGATGGATAGAATTTGTTTGGCGGCAGAAGCGGAATTAGACCACGAAAAACGCTTTAAGCTATCGGTTGAATTCGGTAATGCTGAAGAGTCTATCGCGATGGCGGCGATGTATACTGCACGTCAGTCGCCCGTTGCCGCGATTTTAGCGCTGACAGAATCAGGCCGAACCGCCTTATTAATGTCTCGTGCGAATGCAC
>JAZGFQ010000093.1:0-3485 GCA_036479635.1 Arenicellales bacterium | reverse complement strand
CGTTTAGCTTGCATAAAATCCATGATATCAGGGTGCGTGATATCAAAGGTGCCCATCTGCGCACCACGTCGACCGCCCGCCGAAGACACCGTAAAACACATCGCATCGAACACATCCATGAAAGATAAAGGCCCTGAGGTATACGCGCCCGCACCGCTCACAAACGCGCCTTTAGGGCGCAAAGTAGAGAATTCATACCCAATGCCACAACCCGCTTTTAGGGTTAAACCTGCCTCATGTACCGAGTGCAAAATGCCATCCATGGTATCCGGCACTACCCCTGAAACCGTGCAGTTAATGGTGCTGGTAGCCGGCTTATGTTTCTGCGCCCCTGCGTTTGAAATAATACGCCCTGCAGGAATCGCGCCCTGTTTTAGCGCCCAAGTAAATTTATCGTACCATTTCTTTTGCAAGGCTTTAGTGGTTTCAACCTCAGATAAAGCCACCGCCACACGTTCGTATGAATCTTCAATGGTTTTATCAATCGCCTCACCCTCTTTGGTTTTAAGGCGATATTTCTTATCCCAGATATCCAGCGATGCGGCTTGAAATTCTACGGGGGCACTGCGGCTTAAACTGGAAACCGATTTTAATGTTGCTTTGGACACGCTTATTCCTCTAACTGACGTTTGGGTGATGTGTTGTGGCTTGTTATGCGGTTCATTGCGCCACAATCACTTTATAAAATCATCTCTAATCATGGCCGTTTCATCCACGATTCGCCCATATTTCAGGGAAAACCGGCAAACACACCACCAAGATTCGAATTCTCTAGCTTCAGCATTCATACTTTCATCAATAGAAAAATCATGCTTAAGCTCATTTTAGGCCATGCGATGCTATTCATCAGCGAACGCCCTACTATTTGCGCTTAAATCATCCTTAAAAGCAGCACATCTTGGCTTTATATCAGGCAAACCACGCTAACAGATGATGACAAGAACTTACCTTAAAAACTATATCTTGTATCTATTGAGGAATAATACCCCTATATCTTGTGCCTGTCAAAATATATTCCGTCTAATTTCATCTCATAATCTGAACAAAACATGCCGCGCAAATATCGGCGGCCCGGCTAAATAATTTAAAGCGCTCTAAAGCGCTGATCGGCTTGATATAGGCTTTAAATACCTACCTTCACACACATAAAAATAATTCAAAATAAGTGAAAAATGACTAGCCAAACACATCAAACTATAAATATAATTGATGCACTCAATAATAATCCATCGCCTCACCCTATGAGCGAAAACAATGCGAACGGCTTAGCTGATATCAGCTATCTCCATGGCGCTAACGCAGCCTATTTAGATGACTTATTCCAGCAATATGTCAATGATCCAAATAGTGTCAGTGCACACTGGCAAACTGTTTTTCAAAACCTACCCGATGAACACAATAACGACCAAGATGACACGTCGGTCGTTACAGGCTCTAAAGATTGGGTGCGCAGTGCTTTTTATAAGCAAGCGCAAGTCATTCAGCTCATTGATAATTACCGCCGCTTGAGCCATTTAGTCGCAGCGGTTGATCCGCTCGACACCATGGAACGCATCAACCCTGGTGAACTGGCGCTAGAACAATACGGCCTATCTGAAGCGGATATGGATTCCGTCTTTGACGCGGGCAACTTAGGGGATGGCGGGCGTAAAACCCTACGCGAGATTCTGACTTACGTTAAAAAAGCCTATTGCGATTCAGTGGGCTATGAATATCGTTATATCGCCGATGCCGAGCAGCGGGAATGGTTGCGCCAACGAATAGAAACCAGCCCCGTGCGCGCGCCACAAGCGGATGAGCTGCGTATCAAGACTTTACACAAACTGATGTCTGCTGAAATTTTAGAGCAGCATTTACACCGTAAATATGTCGGCCAAAAACGGTTTTCATTAGAAGGCGGCGATGCCTTGATTCCAATGCTTTCCACGCTTATCCAAGATTGCGGAAAGCGTAAAGTGAAAGAAATCGTTATCGGCATGGCGCATCGTGGGCGCTTGAATGTGCTGGTGAATATCCTCGGCAAAAAGCCTGCTAGCTTATTCAAAGAGTTTGAAGGTAATTATCAACTCACCGATCCTGAGTTTGAGTCAGGCGATGTAAAATACCATCAGGGTTTTTCATCTGACATTCAAACTGAAGGCGGCAATGTGCATGTGGCGCTGGCCTTTAACCCCTCGCATTTAGAGATCGTCAGCCCAGTGGTCGAAGGCTCGGTGCGTGCGCGTCAAGAACGTCGCAAAGATACCCGCCGTAAGCAAGTCATTCCTGTTGCGATTCATGGTGATGCAGCGTTTGCTGGCCAAGGCGTGGTGATGGAAACGTTGAATATGTCGCGCACCCGTGGTTATTCCACCGGCGGCACCATTCACATCATCATCAATAATCAAATTGGCTTTACCACCAATGCCTTAGATGCACGCTCAACGATTTATTGCACCGAAGTGGCGAAAATGGTGCAAGCACCCATTTTACACGTGAACGGCGACGATGCTGATGCCGTGGTCGCGGCCACTGAACTTGCTCTGGCTTATCGCTGCGAATTTAAGTGTGATGTCGTGCTAGATTTAATCTGCTATCGCCGACATGGCCACAATGAGGCGGATGAGCCCAAGCTCACTCAGCCGATGATGTACAAAAAAATTGATTCAAAGCCTACGCCCCGCGCGCTGTTTGCCACCCAGTTAGAATTAGAGGGCGTTATTCCTGCAGGCTTTGCGGATAACATGATTAATGAGTATCGTGCGCAATTAGATGCGGGGCAAATTTCTGCAGGGCAAATCATTGACCCAAATAAAGCGACTAAAATGGTCGACTGGAGTGCTTTTATTGGTAAAGACTGGAATGAGAAAATCAAAACCAGCGTGCCAGCCAAGCGCTTGTTAGGCATCAGCCAAGAACTTTTCGCCAGCTTACCGAAAAGCTATAAAGTACATAAACGTATTCAGAAGGTTTATGCTGATCGCGTTGAAATGAGCCAAGACAAACAACCCATTGACTGGGGTTGCGCTGAAACGCTTGCGTATGGCAGCTTGGTTCAAGATGACATTAACGTGCGTTTATCTGGGCAAGATTCAGGCCGTGGCACGTTCTCGCATCGCCATGCAGTGGTGCATAATCAAACTAAAATTGGCGCGATGGTGCCACTGCGAAAACTCAAAGATGCCAAAGACAAATTCTTAGTCATCAATTCATTGCTCTCTGAAGAAGCGGTATTGGGTTTTGAATATGGCTATTCTACGACCGACCCCACCACCCTCACCATCTGGGAAGCCCAGTTCGGTGATTTCGCCAATGGCGCGCAAGTAGTCATCGATCAATTCATCGCCAGTGGTTACACCAAATGGCAGCGCGTTAGCGCTTTGGTGATGCTGCTGCCACACGGCCAAGAAGGCCAAGGGGCTGAGCATTCCTCCGCTCGATTAGAGCGTTTTTTACAACTTACCGCTGGCACGAATATGCAAGTTTGCGTGCCGACCACGCCTGCA
>JAZGFQ010000092.1:0-21048 GCA_036479635.1 Arenicellales bacterium | reverse complement strand
CGCGCTGCGCCTTCGCCTGACGGCTGGACCATGTCATAACCATCGGAGGTCGCGCCATAGCCCGTGAGTTCTGCGTAAATCGTCGCGCCGCGTGCGATGGCGTGGTCTCTATCTTCGAGCACTAATACACTGCCGCCGCCTGAAATAACAAAGCCGTCGCGGTCTTTATCATACGGCCGTGAAGCACGCGTTGGGTCATCGTTATAATTACTAGACATTGCGCCCATGCCGTCGAATAACACGGAAAGTGACCAATGCACTTCTTCGCCGCCGCCCGCAAAAACGATATCTTGCTTGCCAAATTGAATCAATTCCGCGCCGTGGCCTATGCAATGCGCGCTGGTGGAGCAAGCAGATGAAATCGTATAAGACACGCCTTTAATTTTAAACGGCGTGCTGATGCAAGCTGGCACGGTGCTGGCCATGGCCTTGGTGACCATATAAGGGCCAACGCGTTTCACGCCACGCTCTCGCAGGGTATCAGCGGCTTTAACAATGTTTTCAGGTGAAGCGCCGCCTGTGCCTAAAATTAAGCCAGTGCGCTCAGAGGCAACTTGATCTTCGCTTAGGCCTGAATCTTCAATCGCTTCTTGCATGGCGATATAAGTAAACGCGGCGGCATCGCCCATAAAGCGGTATATTTTGCGGTCAATGATGCTTTTTGCATCAATATTAATTTTACCTTCCACTTGCGAGCGCATGCCCAATTCAGTGTATTGGGGAGCAGCAACAATGCCAGATTTTCCGGCTTTAAGTGAAGCTAATACTTCTTCTTTATTGTTTCCAATGCTTGAGACAATGCCCAAACCTGTGATGACGACACGACGCATAGTAAAATCCTGAGTGTTCAGTGAATAGTTTATTCACCATTATTATTTGTAACGATGGGCTACATCGAGCGCGCGATTCTACTAGACTCAAGCTCAGACATAAAGAAGCCCTAAAGAACAGAACCCAATACGCACTATGATAGATTTATATGCCATCCAAGAAGCCGCCCCAGATAGCTTTATTTATGTGGTGGATGATGCCATTTCAGCACAAGATTGCGCATCGATGGTGGAAAAATTTGAAGCCAATGAAGATCAGCAATACCAAGGCTTGATTGGCAGCGATCAACAACTCGCGCAAACAGTTAAAAAATCCACTGATTTACGGATCAGTGGGCGCGAAGACTGGGCGCAATATGATCAGCTGTTTTTTAATTCGATGAAAAAGGCGGTTAAAAGCATTTCGGCCTTACACCCGTTTTTCGCCTCGAATAAGTTTAAAGATATGGGCTATAATTTACAGCGCACCGAGGCGGGGGAGTTTTATAAATGGCATATCGATGCAGGTGCGGGCGAGTTAAGCCAGCGCGTTTTAGTGGCGATTTGGTATTTAAATGACGTGCCTGGCCCGGGTGGTGCGACAGAATTTCATCATCAGAATATCTCCATTCAACCCAAAGCAGGCAGAATGGTGTTGTTTCCACCGTTTTGGACACATCTACATCAAAACTCCGAACTCACACAGGGCGTGAAATATATTGCAACGACTTGGCTGTGTTATGCCTAGCTGAACACGTCAAAAAATGTTCGATATTTAGATTATGGCGCGCTTAAAAATCCGTTAAGATACTCCCTATCATTCATCAGGGGGAAGTGCTGTGAGCACAGACAATAAAAATAATGCGGGTCAGCCAGTAACGGCAGAGTCAAATGCGGATAAAGCAGTAAAGCCAGCAGTGACGACCAATAAGAGCGCCCAAAAGAAACGCCCACAGAAGAAGCGGCCACAAAAGAAAAGGGCTCAGTCCAAGGTTGCTTCTATGGCTGTGCCTAAATCTCCCCAGAAAACTCAGCAGAAGGCCAACGCCAGCAAACCTGCCGTGCAAACCGCAGGTTCTCCTGTCATCGCAGATGCACAGCCAGCGGCGTTACCTATGCCCAACGAAGAGAAACGTTCGACAGGTAGGGGCATCGCATGGCTAGCATTACTTTGCAGCTTGGGCGCATTAGCCGCAGGTGGTTATGCGGCGTATCAAACCACGCTCAGCCAGAAAATCACGCACAATCAAACCTCAGGGTTTGATGATCGTTTAAAACTGATGGTGTCTGATCAGCAAAGTTTAAAATCAAATGTAGATGGCATCAGCAACCAAGCTAAAACCTTGGGCACGAGCGTTGAGACAAAATTCAAAGGTGTGGATGAAACCTTGGCGAAGGTGGATAAATCGATTGTGAGCTTACAAGCCAGCGCAAATGCTTCGATTGCAGATGTTAAAGCCGATTTAGGCGAAAGCGTGGCGCGTTGGAAGTTAGAAGAAGTGCAGTCTTTGTTAGGGCGCGTGAATCAGTTATATGAATTCACGGGCGATAAAGCGCGCACCTTAAAAGGCTTGGATTTAGTGAAAGCCAGCTTAGCCTCGGTTTCTAACCCAGCGATTGCGCCTGTTGTCTCAGCTTTAGCGCAAGATACCTTACGCATTAAAGCGGCGAAAAGTGTTGATGTTCAAGGCTTGAATAATCAGTTAAGCAGCATTGCACCCTTGGTCTCTAATTTAGCGTTGATCTCTGAACCTAAAAAACCTGATGCGAAAGTTGATGCAAAGGCTGAAAAAGAAGGTTCGAAGCCACAAGACGAGGGACTTTTTGCGATGGGTAAAACCTTGCTGGGTGATTTAGGGAGTATGGTCAAACATACTAAGTTAGATGCGCCCCTTAAGCCGTCCTTAGATGACAGCGCTAAATTCATTTTGTTTGAATCATTGCGCTTGAAACTACAAGCTGCCTCTACCGCGTTACTTAGCCGCGATAACACCAACTTTCAGGCGCAAATCAGCAGTGCACGCGTGGCGCTTAAGGCCAATTTTGATGCCAAGCAAGACAACGCTCAAACCATTGCTAAAGCCTTAGAGAGCTTAGCGGCTCAAGATGTGAGCTTAGCCGTTGAAGGTGCAAGCAACACTTTAGCCGCCTTAAACCGTGTGATGAACGCAGGTCAATAATAGGAAATAAAAATGAAAATGTTAATAATTATTATTCTCGCACTGGCCGCTGCAACCACGGTTGGTTTGATGTCTTTGGACGACCCAGGCTTGATGGTGTTGTCTTATGGGCAGAATACTTGGGAATTGCCATTGGTTCTAGGCTTATTACTGATGGTGGTGGCATTTGCCTTGTTATATTTATTGTTCAACTTCTTGTTCGGTATTTTTCGCGCCCCGAAAAAAGCCAAAGCTTGGAATCAGCAGCGGCAAAATAAAAACGCACAAAACGATACCTTGCGCGGTTATGCACGCTTGATCGAAGGGAATTGGGAGCAAGGTGAGAAAGACTTAGTCAAGCGCTTAGATCACTGCAACACGCCCATGCTGAATTATTTGGGCGCAGCCTATGCCGCGCAACAGCAAAATAATTATGATAAGCGCGATGAATATCTGGCCTTAGCAGAAAAACTCGACCCAGCAAACCGCATGGCAATAGACATCACCCGCGCCAGAATGCTCACGCAAGCAGGTGATTATGTTGAGGCTAAAGCCTTATTAGAGACGATGCATCATCACGCCCCTGCCAATAAAACCGTGTTGCGATTGATGACAGACGTGCTACAACAAACCGACGACTGGACGGGCATCAAAGCCTTATTGCCTAAGTTAGAGAAAACTAAGGCCTTGCCAGAAGCGCAGGTGATGGCCTTAAATGTAGCGGCGCGTGAGGCGAATTTAAGTTTAGCTGTGCCTGATACTATTAACACTTCAACTTTAAATGAATACAAGCAGCTGCCACGCAAGCATAAGAAAGATGCACAAATGGCAACGATGTTTGCCAAGCAACTCATCAATGAAGGCGAGTTGCATCAAGCAGAAGCGGTTATTCGTAAAGCCATTGCGAAAGACTGGAGCAGTGAGTTGGCGGGCTTATATGGCAAAACCGATATCGATGATTTACGCAAACAGATTGCATTGGCAACCACATGGCTAACTGAGCATGAAGAGGATGCGATGGTGAATCTTACGCTAGCAAGATTGAATTTAGCCTATAAGCAATACGATAAAGCGCGCGTGTATTACAACACCGCCATCGAGCAGGGCGCAGGCGATGAGGCTTTTTACGAGCTAGGCCAGTTTTACGAAACCGAAGGCAATCATAAAACCGCGTTGACGTATTACAAGAAAGGCATGCAAGCGGTCATCACGGGTAGCGTGGCAAGTGCAACGGGCTTAGCTTTTCAAACGGGCGCTTCATCTGAGGCGGCGGAATCGATTGTGATGCCAGGCGCGGCTGACAATGCGTTGGTGGCGGTTGAAACCGTTGAGGCTGAGTTGATTGAATCAGTTGAAGTGTTGGAACAAAAGGTTTGATATTCAGTTTTGGCAGGCACAATATGACGGTGACAGCAATTTAAGCAACCTTAGATTCTTGTTGTAATATTGAACTGTGCACAGCACGAAGAATCTAGTTTGATTTGCCTGCATCTCATCGGCGTTATTTAAAAAAAATCAAACTCTAATTGCTCGTATAAATCCTGTGCATTCTTTCTTGAAATACTATCAAACTGTTTCAAATAACTAAACCTAGATTGGTCAAGTTCGGTCGCGGCAATAATGCCCTCGCTGTCTTCGACCATCAATGTAATCTTGCTTATCAAGAACGCCAGATAGTCATGGGTATCTTGGGTCGCCTGCGCCAAGGTAGCAACATGCCCATGGCCGGGGACAATGAATTCAGGCTGATAGCGAGCCATTTTCTTGAAGACCGCTAACCAACTTTTGGCATTTTTGGCAGGGCCAATGCCTAAGGCGCGTTCTGTGAAAACAATATCACCGCTGAATATCACTTTTTGCGCGGGCAACCAGATAAAACTATCCCCAGCAGTATGGGCTGAACCTTCGTAGTGTATTTCTAATGTAAGCCCCCCTAATTGCAGCATTTTTTTGCTAGTAAAGGTTTCATCCGCATAGACTGCCTCAGTGCCTGTTAAGCTGTCGCCGATTAAAGTTGTTAAGCGATTCAACTGGGTGTCTGTACGTTCTTCTTGATCTGCTTGCGCCGCTTCTGAGCTAATAATGGTTGCCCCAAGTGCTTTGAAATAGCCATTACCCAACCAACGATGATCTTGTCCGCCTGTATTGATCACCCACTTAATGGGCTGATCCGTCAGGTTCTGGATGGCTTTATGGATTTGTTTTGCCCCAAGATAACTGCCACCAGTGTCAATTAGTACCACGCCCTCCGATGTAATGATGACACCGTGTGTGGAATTATTGCCGTAGTTATCGGGCGAACGTTGCGCCATTTCACCGACTAAGGCATAAATTTCTGGGGTGATTTTTTGCACTTCTAGCGGGTATTCTGCAGCCGCTAAGCTAGCACTAAACAGTAAAAACAGGCCTGCGATATAAGGTTTAAATCGGTTCATAATATGATTCGTAAATTAAATATTGCACCCAGTACTTTGGCATGAGTACGGATGGATAAAAGTATTGATCAATCATCGCATATGGCTGGAACTTGGAATATGATTTAAATCATAAGCGAAGGGTAAAGAATATATTGGTGTGGCGCTAGTTTCTCTTAAAACTCACTCATAACGCAGTGCTTCAACAGGGTGTAAACTGGCTGCGCGTTTGGCAGGTAAATAACCTGATAATACGCCAGCTAACACCGAGACGATTAAAGCAATCATCGCAGCACCCGTAGAAGGGATGACAGGAAAGCCGGTGAGCCACGCGATTAAAAAGCCTGCGCCCATGCCTAAAATCAAACCAAAAAAACCACCTAAGGTTGAGATGATCACAGCTTCTAGTAGGAATTGAATCAGGATATCCCGGCGGCTGGCGCCCAACGCTTTACGCATGCCAATTTCTCGCGTGCGTTCTAATACGGCGGTGCTCATGATGTTCATGATACCCATGCTCCCCACTAATAAAGAGATGGATGCTGCGACGATGCCTATAATCGTTACACCATTGATGATCCGATTACTGGTTGTTAAGTAGGAGGCCATGGTCTCGGAGGTATAAGTGAACGCATTTTTATGCTGACGCTTGAGTACGGCTTCAATTTGCTGGCTGGCTAAGATTGATTTATCAACGGCTGTTGCTTCAATATGTAAATAACCAATGGCTTTATCGCCTTTAATTTTTTGAGCGGTGGTATAGGGAATGAGAATTCGATTATTAGCATCTTGCCCGCCTACTGAACCAATGCTGGCGAGGAAATCTCGGCTTTTAGATTTTAAAATGCCGATGACCGTAAATTTGTGTAATCCAATTCGAAAGGTTTTCCCCATTGCAGGCGCTTTACCAAATAAATCCTTGACGGCGGTTGGCCCTAAGATCGCCACGGCGCGCTGCCCGCGCATTTCTTGTTGACGAAAAGGGCGGCCTTGAGTGAGTTTATCGTTCGCAATAGAAAGTGCGGCCAGACCTACCCCTTTTATTTCAGCATTACTATACTGATTAACCGTTTGTATAATCTCATTTCGCACGCTCACCATTGGGCTAAATTGAGCCACTGCACTACAGCAGTTTTTGAGTGCGATGATGTCTTGGGTGTTGATTCCACTGCCTTGCTGTAACTTACGATGCGGATCTTTATTTTGAAAATCTCGATACACCCAAACAGACTTAAGCCCAAAGGTTTCTAGTTCGGAATTAATCAGATGCCCGCCCCCTTTGCTCACCGTGCCAACGGCCATCACGGCAGTAATGCCAATGGCCACGCCGAGTATGCTCAAAAAGGTTCTTAAGCGATTATCACGCAGTGCAATGAAAGCAAGGCTGATACGATCCAGCCAGAGGCTAAAGGCGTTCATACTATTATTCCATCTTTAAGATGTATGATGCGATCAGCATGCGCTGCAATATCAGCCTCATGCGTCACCATCACGATGGTCATGCCAGACTGATTTAAATCATCAAATAAACGCATGATATCTTTGCCTGTCTGGCTGTCTAAGCTGCCAGTCGGTTCATCGGCGACTAAAATATTGGGCTCGTTCACCAAGGCGCGTGCAATCGCAATGCGTTGTTGTTGCCCGCCAGAGAGCTGTGCTGGCGTGTGGCTTGCGCGGTCAGCCATGCCCATGCGCTCAAGGGCCGCCAATGCTTTTAAGCGGCGTTCTTTTGGCGCAATCGCCTTATAGATCATTGGCAGCTCAACATTTCGAAGCGCAGAAACACGAGGAATTAAATTAAACAATTGAAATACAAAACCAATATGTTGATTGCGTAATTGTGCAAGCCGATCATCATCTGCTAATTCAACTTTTTCATCGGCTAAATGGTACGTTCCTTGAGTAATGTCATCCAAGCAACCAATGATGTTTAATAAGGTTGTTTTGCCTGAGCCCGATGCGCCCATGATGGCGACAAACTCACCTGTATTAATTGTCAGGGTGATGCCACGTAGAACCTGCACAGCAACATCGCCTAAGCGGTATTCTTTATGCACATCGTGCAGTGTGATCACGGTGCGTCAGTGATGATCTTAACGGCCTCACCTTCAGTAAACTCGATACCCTCAGGCAGAATAATTTGGCTGCTCTCGGTGATGCCTTCCAGTATTTCAACATGGGTGAAATCTTCTAAGCCTGTTTTAACCGACACCCGTTTTACCTTATCATTTTGTACGATGGCCAGCTGTCGGCCTTGAGCCGATTCGATTAAAGCTTCAAACGGTAAGGTGAGTACATCTTGGCGTGTTTCGGTTTGAATATCGGCATCTAATTGTTGGCCTAATAATAGATTAGGCGCTTCAACTCCAAGACTGATTCTCACTGCAAAAGTGTTTAATGCCTTATCTTGGTTTTCTGATATGGCAGGCGCAATGCGGCGAATGTGTTCTATCCATTGTCGATCAGGCCACGCGTCTAAACTTAGGGTAACGGCTTGGCCAACTGAAACAGTGCTGCTGTCTCCCGCATCAATATTGGCCTCAATTTCTCGCCCCTCATGCGCAACCAAAGTGAATAATGCGGTGCCAGCTTCTAACCATTGACCGACTTCAGTGGTTTTATGGGTGATAACGCCCGCAAACGGTGCGGTCACTTCAATTTTCTCGCGATGGATTTTCTCGATTTCTAAGGATGCTCTGGCCACTTTCAAACGCGATTGCGAGCCGCGTAGTTGTGCTTGCGCATCTTCAACGCTTTGTTTGGTCGCGCCGCCAGAATTTTGAACTTTCTTTAAGCGCTTGAGCGTGCGCGTGTATTCATTCACCGCTTGTTTTTCACGTGAGTATTCCGCTTCAGCTTTACCTAAGCGCGCATCGGCTTCACGGGTGTCGAAGACGGTTAATACTTGCCCAGCTTGAACTGAATCCCCTAAGCGAACGGGCATTTTGGTGATTTGACCATTGGTGAGCGCGGTCATTTTAACGGTTCGGTCGTTAATGACTTTGCCTGTTACTCGAATAACGGAATGGATATCGCCGCGTTGAACGTCAATCAAGCGAACCTGCTTAATATCGGGTTGCTTTAGGTAAAAATAAGCACCGCCTATTAAGGCGGACATGAGCAGTAGGAAAAATATTTTTTTCATAAATCACTTTAATTTAAAGGCATCGGTAAGCTTATTATGACAGAGTGATCGCAACATAGTATTGCTACCCAAATTTCGAGCTAAGCGTGCATGATGCTTTACTGAATCGGCACAAACATCGGCCCTGCGAAACACGGCCAGACTTTAATCTCAGGCGTGCCGTTCACCACTTCAGTATCTGCCCAGCAATATTTACTGCCTAGCCCATCCACGCCGCCGCCATCGTTTTTAATTTGCGCGACATACCACAACACCCAATCCTGATTTACTAAAGATTCAGCTGGGCTCATGAATAATTCTGGGCCTTGCTGAAAATCAGTATTGCAACACGAACCTAAAGTACTTAAATCACGCTCGCCTTCGTCTTTTTCGGTGTGCTTGACGGTGGCATAGACATAGGCGTGATCACCACGCCCGCCATCTTCATATTGACCGTTGCCAGGGGCAAGATAATAGCCTTCGCCTGATGCATTACTGATTTTATGCGTGTATTGCGTGTCAAAATAATCCATGTCATCTTGCTGAGTCCATTTTTCTTTATCCCAGTTTTGCCATTCGTTATCTGCATAATGCGCGATGTCAAAAGGCTTGCCTTCAGGCTGGGCGAGATCAATTCGGCTCACAGGGCGATAAGTGCCATCAGTGCCGCAGCCTCGGCCATAATCTGCAAAGGCAATTCTAAAGCGGCCGTCATGGTAAAACTCGAAGCGTTGTTCATAGCGATAATTACACGGTGTTGGCCAAGGCTGTTGACGAAAATCTTGGATAAAGGCAAAACCGATTTCTTCGCCATCTTGCATAATGGCTTCGTGGCTGGGGCCTGAATATGCGACCACCACCGCTGAGCTAAATAAAGGGCAGCCAATGGCATCGGAATAACCGAAGTTGTCTTGCTTGGAGTAAGAAACGTGCCAATCGACTAATTTAACGCTGTTCATCACGGCTTGCTGCTTATATTTTACGGCGGTTAAATTCATGCCATCTGAACTAGTGATGTTGTAATCGAACGCCCAATCGCCCATTTCAAATTGATTCACTTTCTCGCAAAACTCATTAAATACATAACGATTCTCTAAGCTGCGTTCAGTGATCAAAATAGGCGGGCCAGCGGTGCCTAGTTCGCTCCAGCGCAGGCCAACTAATTCTAAATCGGTTAAATCCACAATCGCCCATAAAGCCCGATCTCCCACTACATACGTCGGCGCAACGCATAAATGTTTTGAGCGTTCGCAGCGGCTGTCTTTAAGCGCAGTTTTGATTTCTGCCATGGTGGGTTTGAGCGTGCCATGTGCCTCACCTAAGCGTTGCTTCACATCAGGTGAATTATTCGCAATGGCATTGGCCAACACTTTTAATTGTGGGTTTAAATCGGGTTGCGTATTAGGTAAGTGGTCAATCGATAATATGCGTTTGGCGGTGAGATCAACCAAAGCCGTGCTGGTGATATTATAAAAATAGTTGTACATATCCACGCGGTAACATACGGCTTTTTCTTGAGTGCAGGCAGCCGTTTCATTGTGCTTGTAATCGCCTGGCAAGGCAGGGCGAGATACCATGATTTCATTGCGCAGCGCTTGTTGGTTTTGTAAGTGATGTAGATATTTCTGGAAGCCTCGGTGTTTGATAACGAGGGTTTCGGCCTCAATGCTTTGCGCGCTGGGCGGGGTGCCTGAACTTTGATCTGCTAAGGTGAAAATGGGCAGAGGGCGTTTTAGCACCTCAGCTAAGGTGGCTTGATACGCTAAAATCTCAGGGCTGGCGGCGCGCATAATTTGATTCGCCGCTTCAGTGGTTAAATGGCCAATGTCCGTGGGTTTATTATTTTCCTTTGACGTGATTTGCTTTGTTGTTGTAATCAGTGCATCGTTTTCTGTTGATGCGTTTTGATCACAAGCGGTTAATAAAAGGTAAGTCAGCGCAACCAGTGCGCGCGTGAGATGATTGGTTTTCATAAGGTGTGTGCTTGCGTTATTCGCTTTGTGCGGCGTAATCAAAAGTATCGGCGTAAAAGAAATCATTGTCCATGCCTAGCGTTGATAAACTTTGTTTCAGTGCATTAATCATCACAGGCGGGCCGGCGGTGTAAAGGGTATAGGCCGATAAATCGGCGTGTTGAGCGGGCACTGCTTCATGCACAAACCCTGTTTCACCTTGCCATGTGGTTTTATCGGCAGCATTAGATAACACAGGAATATAGTTAAATTGTGGGATGTCTTTCGTCCATTGTTTGGCTAAGTCGTGCAAGTATAAATCCGCTTCATCGCGCGCGCCCCAATATAAGTGAATGGGCTGCTCAAGCCCTGCCGAACGCGCATCTTCGATCAAGGCCTTGATCGGTGCAAAACCCGTGCCACCTGCGACCATAATGATTGGGCGCTGTTCATCCTTGCGTAAAAAGAAGGTGCCGAAGGGGCCTTGAATACGCAATATATCTTTGACGTTTAAACTGTTTTTTACCTGCGGAGAATAATGCCCATCAGGCACCACCCGAATGTGTAGTTCAAGACCGTTTTCATCGGCATCTTTCGGAGTGTTGGCAATGGAGAAGCTGCGCTCCTTACCGTTTTTGAGTAAGATATTTAAATATTGCCCGGGCAGGTAATCAAAGTTTTGCGCTTTTGGGGTGCTTAAAAATAATTGCACCACGTCTTCTGCTAACAAGTTTTTTTCGCGTAAACGCGCAGGCATGGTTTTGATTTCAATCTCCTTAACCTTGGCCACTTCTTTAACGTCAATCTCAATATCACCCTGGGGTACGGCTTGGCACGTTAGGCAATAACCTGCGGCTAAGTCGACATCTGATAACACCGTCGGGTCACGCTGTAAGTGCTTAATCTCACCGCTAATGAGTTTAGATTTACACGCACCGCAAGCACCCGCTTGGCAGCCATAAGGGTATAAATGGCCATTTTTTAGGGCAGCTTGCAAAATGGTTTCATCTGCTTGTGCTTGAAATTCGGTTTGGTTATAAATATTCTTTACTCTGTGTGTCATCGTCATTACGATTGAAGGACTCGAAAGGGCGCTATTTTAGGGGATGCGCTTTTTGAATCATAGCCGTCAATGCTTATCTTACGAACCTATTTTATGCCTGAATTACCTGAAGTTGAAACCACCTTACGCGGTATCGAGCCCGCGGTGTTGTCCGAGCGCATCGAGCGTCTTGTTGTGCGAGATAAGCGCCTGCGCTGGCCAGTGCCTGATGATATTGCAGATAAAGTGCAGGGGCAAAAGGTGGTCGAGCTTACGCGCCGCGCGAAATACATTCTGATTTATCTTGAGCAAGGCAGCCTAATTTGGCATTTAGGGATGTCAGGTTCGATGCGGGTGGTGGATGTTTCCGTTGAAGTTGCTAAACATGATCACATTGATTTAATCATGCAAAACGGCAAGATCATTCGCTATAACGACCCGCGCAGGTTCGGCTGTTTTTTATGGGGCGGTGCGCAGCCCTTAGACCATAAATTACTCGCCTCGCTTGGCCCAGAACCATTGGACGATGCTTTTTCTGCGCGTTATCTACATAAAAGGGCTCAAGGGCGAAGTGTGGCAGTAAAGAATTTTATCATGGCGCAAGCGGTGGTCGTGGGCGTGGGGAATATCTACGCCAGCGAGGCATTGTTTTTAGCGGGCATCTCGCCAAGTGTTGCGGCAGGAAAAGTTTCTTTAGCGCGATATGTAAAGTTGGTTGAGCAGATAAAAGGCGTGCTAGTGCGCTCGATTGAACAAGGCGGCACGACGCTCAAAGATTTCATGCAGGCAGATGGCAAACCGGGTTATTTTGAGCAACAATTAAATGTTTATGGTCGTGCAGGCGAGCCGTGTTTGGTTTGCAGTGCTGACATTAAAAACACCGTGATAGGCCAGCGCGCAAGTTATTTTTGCACTAAGTGTCAGCGCTGAAGAAGGCGTATTTATAGACTTTTCGTCGTGATCAAGCCCCCGCAGTCATTACGAGCGTAGCGCGGTAATCCCGTTCCGTAGCATGATTTCTAGAGGCGAAGACTCAGCCCTAAATAAACCGCTAATAAGACAAATATAGCGCTGCTAAAGCCTGCAATGACTTTGGGTGATACGTTACTCATTGCAACTTGTAATCGACCCGCCATCAATGCAATTAAGCTAAAAATAATGGCAGCTTGCAATACAAATACCGTGCCTAAAATGAAAATGACCAATGGCGCTTGCGTGCTATTTTCTGGAATGAATTGCGGGAAAAAAGCCAAGAAAAACAAAACCACTTTGGGGTTTAATATGTTCATCAACGCGCCGCGTTTAAAATAATGGAACGCTGAATGGGCTTGTATTTCCTGTTCACTTGTTGGGTCTGAACTCGGGTTAGAGGCGTGCCAGCTTTGCCATGCCAGCCATAACAAATAGCTTAAGCCTAATATTTTAATGGCGTTAAGTGCTTGTGGGGAGGCTGAGATCACTGCGCTTAGACCCAACGCCACCGCTAAGGTATGCACAAAATTGCCAGTTGCCATGCCCAAGGCCGTTGGAACGCCTGCTTTGCTACCGTGTAAGGCGCTGATACTCAGCACGAATAAATTATCTGGCCCTGGGATTAACGTTAGCGCGATAGAGGCGATTAAAAAAGGGTAAAGGGTTGGGAGTAGTTCAGTGAACATGTGCTGACTAATTGATATAATTGAAGGCTATTTTACGAATTTTTGAAAAATCACACATGAGAGTTTCAGTTGTATTTTTAACTTTTTGGCTAATGAGTTTAAGCGCACAGGCGCAGAATTGCCATACGACCAGCCCTTGGACGAATATGCCAATGCAAGCCATTAGCGTATATCAGGTTGACGCGAGCTTACAGCTTGAGGCTAGAATTGCGGACGAGTCGCATGAGCGTGCAGCAGGCTATCAATGGATTTGCGCTGATGAAGCTGAATCGTCTGCAGTATTATTTGTGTTTGAAAGTGAAGTGAATTCGAGTTTTCATATGCGCAATGTCTTTGTGCCATTAGAGATTTATTTTTTTGATGCATCAGGCCAAGCGGTAGATCAAATGGTGATGCGCCCAGAGCCGCCAAGCTTTAAAGGTGCACGACGTTACTACCACCCGAAGGGCGCGTTTAAGTATGCCTTAGAAATTGCGCAAGGCAGTGAATATGATTTAAGCACCAAGCTTGTGCCGTTGCAGTTATTGATCGAGACTATTCATTAATGGCGCTACATTATGGGTGTAGTCTTGCGGTAAAATAACGCCTGTTTAAATTTCCTTAATGTATGCCCGTGTCTAATTCATCTCTGCCCAAGCTAAGCCTGTATCACCGTGATTTTTGTATGTATTGCTCGCGTGTGATGATGGCGGTTGATCACTACGGCATTGAAATTGAAAGCATGAATGTTTGGAATGATCAAGAAGCGCTTAGAGATTTACAAGCGGCGACGGGGCGAAACACCGTGCCCGTTTTAAAGATTGAAGATGCCGCAGGTGAGGTAACTTGGTTGCCTGAGTCTAATGATATTATTCGGTATTTAGGTAAGCAGGCGCTCGCTACTTAACTATCGCTACTTAATTAAATGGGCTTACGCGTCCAATAACGGCAAGTGCTTGATGTGATGGTAGTTTAAAGCCATAGATAAGCAATGTTTTAACGCTTCACTTGGAACTTGATCATCAAGATTAAAAATGATGGCGCGGTTGCCTTCGAATCGAAATTCACCCGCGTAAATTTCTTTGAAAGTGTCGATAAGCTTACTCTGGCAATGGAAATAAAGGCCGTATTGATCGGGTGTTTTGGATTTCCATGCCAATCTAACAGTGCTGCCAAAGGGACGTAAATAAGCGGGTTCGCCCCATTTCAGAGTTTCTTCTATGATTGATTTAGATCTGAGTGCTGAATGCACTTCAAAAATCAAGGCGCGAATATTTAAGAGTTTCTCGCGCGGCTTTCTAGGGAACGCTAGGAAAGCATGCTCAACGGCTGGATCAGAAAACGGATATTCTGACGTAATCAAGGTTGATTAAACCTGCCTGATTTTTTTGATCAATTGGGTGGTCGAGCGTTCAAACTCAAAGGCAATGGAATGGCATTTTCCGCCCCAAGCTTGTACTTCCGTGCAGCCTACGATGCTGTCAATCGGCCAATCTCCACCTTTCACTAATACCTGTGGCTGGCAGGCTAAAATAAGCTTTAAGGGCGTATCTTCTTCAAACGCACAGACAGCATCTACGCAGCCTAGTGCCGCCATCACAGCCATGCGGTCTTCCAAGATATTCATGGGGCGATCATCCCCTTTGCCTTGGCGCTTAACCGAGGCATCTGTATTCAGCGCAACGATTAAGCCCGCGCCTAATGCTGCGGCTTGTTGCAGATATTGCACATGGCCGCGGTGCAGAATATCAAAGCAGCCATTGGTAAACACTAAGGGCTGAGGCGCATCTGCCAACCAAGTTTGTAACTCGGCAGAGGTATTTAGAATGGCGGCAGGCTGAGGCATCTTTAGATTAAGGCTAGGTAGGTGGCATAAAGACTTTAACAATACGCACCACGCCACCCACTTTCTTGGCCAGCTGAATCGCAGTTTCACCTTCAATTTCAGTGACAATGCCGAGCAAATAAACTACGCCGCGTTCAGTGACGACTTTCACGTTGGTTGAATCAACATTTTTATTACGAATGAGTTCGGTTTTAACTTTGGCGGTGATTAAGGAATCATTGGCGCGACTGGTCAATGAGCTTTTACCTGCGACATCCAGTTGGTTCACCACTTGCCCAACGCTTTGAAAGCTGCGAGCAATACTTTCAGCCGCTTGGGATTGTTCAGCAGAGTTCACTTCGCCTGTGAGTAATAATATGCCGTTTAAAGCAGTTGGGTTGATGTGCACTGTTCGACCTAGCGATTTATTGCCGAGAATTTCTTTACGGATGCTCACTTCTACTAAATTATCATCCACCACCGTGCCGACGGTGCGGCGTTCTTTGATTAAATCAATCGTGGTAACGGCAATGATACCAATGGCCGTTGGAATACAGGCCGTGAGTAATAATAAGCTGGAGGCAGCTAAGCCATTGCGTAATCGTTTTACATTAAAGCTGGGTTTTGTGAAGGTCATTATTATTCTCCGAATAGTTGTTGATCAATTAAATCACACAGGCAATGAATAATCAGGCCGTGTACTTCTTGTATTCTGGCGGTGGTATGGTTAGGCACGCGCAATTCGATATCATCTTTTTTCAGTAGGGCGGGTAGCGTGCCGCCGTCTTTGCCGGTTAGCGCGATGATGTTAACGCCAAGCGTATTCGCGGTTTCAACCGCACGCGAAATGTTCTTTGAGTTGCCAGAAGTAGTGAACACCACCAATAAATCTTCAGGGCGCGCTAAGGCTTCGATTTGTTTGCTATAAACATATTCAAAGGCAAAATCATTGGCGATGGAAGTGAGCGCAGAGACGTCGGCATTTAATGCAATCGCGGCTAACGGACGGCGCTCCATTTCAAAGCGATTTAATAATTCGCTGGAGAAATGTAGGGCATCAGCCGCAGAGCCACCATTTCCGCAAATCAATAGCTTGCCGTTTTCTGCCAAGGTATTGGCCATTAAAGCGGCGCTATCGGCAATGCTTTGTGTCATCACTGCGGCATCGCTCAAGGCTTGTTGGCTTTGCGTGAAATGTTGGGCGATGCGTTCGTTGGCGTTCATGTGTTGTTATTTCGTGGCTAGGTTTGAAAGGCGTCTTTCACCCAATTAATGTCCGCATGATCAGCCGGATGACTGAGCTTGCCGCTGAGCTCAATAATATCAAAACGACAGGCATCAAAGTGAGTTTTATGGTGAAGCTGAATATAATGTTCAGCTGTTTTAATGATTTTTCTTTGCTTAGCAGGCGTAACGCTCTCCAAACCGCCGCCAAATTGTTGGGATTGCCGATAGCGTACTTCAACAAACACCCATTCATCGTTTTCTTTCATGATGAGATCAATCTCGCCGTACGGGCTGCGCACATTTTTCTCGATGAGCTTTAAGCCGTGTTGCTTAAGATGTTTCAGCGCTAACTGTTCACCGAGTTGACCAACGGCTAAAGTGTTTTTGAGTTTAGGCAAGCCAAACATGAGGGTGATGATCCGCCAATGAGCTAAATTTATTCAGCCTTAATCTGTACGCCATTTTGGGTGTATTTCCCCCAAGCCATACGGTGATTTAAGTTATGATTTTCATCCATGCTTAAGGTCATGGTGTGTGCGTTAAATTCAAGCCAAGGATCTGATTGCAGCTGGCTGATTTTCGGGATCACTTCAAAGGCCGCATAGCCTAAAGCATATAAGCGATTAAGCGTGGCATTGTTGTACGGGAGCGTTTGAGTTGATGCGCTAGGCGCACGCAAATGCCAAGGTAAATCTGAAAAAGTCAGGCCGCTGATGTCTTCATCGGTGAGCTTATTAAAGCGGCCAGTGTAAGCGCTGGACGTGGCAAAAACGGGCAGATTATGCGCGCGATAAAATTTAACCAAAGGCAAGATGCGCCGCGCATCGGCGGTGTTGCCCGCTAGAAAAATAAAATCAACGTCATCACGGCGGCGCACACTGGATTTTAAATTACGCCCAAGCATTTTTTGTAAACGTAAATGCCGTATTTCACTGGCGTTGATATTCAGCAAGTTTTTAACTTCTACGCTGTTATCCACTTGCTTAGGCTGAAAGCGCTGGTTGCCCACCACATGCCCACCTTTTGATTCAAATGCAGTGGTAAAAGCAGCATTCACGCGTGCGCCCCAAGCATTGTTTTTTTGCATCACCAAAGCTTGGCGATAGCCTAGTTTGATGGCGCGCTCAGCAATGGCGGCGGCATCTTGCTCGGGCGAGAGCGCCAGCCCCCATAAATTTGGAATGGCGTTATGCTGAGGCTCAAGCCCCGATAAAATTAAAGTAGACGCAGAGACATTAGTTTGAGTGCTAAGGTGGTTCAGCATGGCCAATGAACTACTGCGCCCCAAGGGGCCGATGATAAAATCTGCCCCATCGTTGATGGCGCTTTGGTGATAAAACGAGACTAAATCCGTCTCGCTACCAATATCATACACGCGGCTTGTATCAAAACGCCCCGTGGTTTTTGAAGATTGTGCGGCGGCGGCATCAAAGCCTGCTTTAAAAGCTTGCGCAGCGCGGCCCAGCTTTGAAGTCAGCGGTAATAATAAGGCAATTTGATTGGCTGAAATGGGTGTGCTGGTGCGAGCCGTGCTGAGTTCAAGCACGCGTGCAGGGTGATTTGGGAATTGTTGGCGCCATAAGGCAATGTTTTGTTCCGCCGCCGTGCCGCTAAACGCCGCTTGGCGTTTTAAGGTTGCCAGCGCTAACCAGCCCGCTAGGATAGTATCGGGGTTTTGAGTGGCAAATAAAGTGTCTTCACGGCTCAAGGTGTTTAAGATGAGGCGTTGATTATTTAAACGGTCGTGGTCATCTTTTAATAAGCTGTCGAGTGTTATTCTAGCGTCGATGGCTTCAGTCAATTTATTGAGCCGTGTACTGATGGCGATATCTAGCTTCAGCAAACGGGCATATAAACCTTGATGGATCGTACCTGTATTTTTAATCTGGTTGAGCTGGGTTTCAGCGGCGAGCGCATCGCCAGAGAGTAAGGTATAACGCGCTTTGATTAAGTTAAATAAAGTGTTGCCATCTGACGCTAGCAGAGAGACATCCACTTCATCTAGCATGGTAAACGCGGTTGAAAAATGGTGCTGGTCTAAAAACAGCTCGCTAGCGCGTAATAAAAAAGGGTTACGCTCGACTGGGCTGAGTTCGCGAGAGCGTTCAATCAGTTTCCATGGGTCGCTGATGTCAGCGAGCAGCGGGTTATCCATGCCTTCAATGGCTTGTTCAGCGCTAAGGCCGTGGGTTTGAATGCTAGATGTGTTGTCTGGGGTGGGAGTTGCCGCATTGGAAATGGGCTGTTCAACGGGCAGCGAAATTTGTTGTGAGGCACAGCCCGCTAATATGAAGCTGCCTAGCAGCATCAAAACAGTTGTAAAAAGGGAGCGGTAGCACTTGCGGTACGTCTTAGGCATTTGTCACAATCGAGCAATCATTTAAGCCTTGAGTATAGGGTATATTCCTAAGTATGAACAAGCCAGACCAGAACCCCGATCAGACAGGTTGCCTATATATTGTTGCCACGCCAATCGGAAACTTAAAAGACATCAGTTATCGCGCCGTTGAGGTGTTGAGCAAAGCTGATTTGATATTGGTGGAAGATACGCGCAATGCCGCAAAATTACTGCAACATTATGGTATCAAGCAACCTTTAAAAGCGGTGCATGAGCATAATGAAGATAAAGTCGCGGCAGGTTTGATTGCGCTCATCAAGCAAGGCCAGCATATTGCCTTAATTTCAGATGCAGGCACACCGTTGGTGAGCGACCCAGGTTTTCGCATGGTGCAACAGGCGCAAGTGGCGGGCGTTCAAACCGTTGCAGTGCCCGGTGCGTGCGCCGCGATTGCGGCCTTATCCATTGCAGGTTTGCCCACAGATCGCTTTGTGTTCGAAGGCTTTTTACCCGCCAAACAAGCTGCGCGTGAGCAACGTATTCAAGCGCTAATGGATGAGCCACGCACCTTGGTTTTTTATGAGGCCAAGCATAGAATTTTAGCTTTTCTAGGCTCTTTGCAAAAGCTCATGGGCGGTGCTCGGCGCGCCTCCGTTGCACGCGAGATTACGAAGAAATTCGAAAGCTTATATCATGGCAGTTTGGATGAGGTGATCGAACAAATCTCAGCAGATGCCTTGGCGCAAAAAGGCGAATTTGTGGTGATGGTTCAAGGCGCAGAGCAGAGTGTGGATGGCGTGAGCCTTGATCATGTTTTAAAGCCGTTGCTGGCAGCCTTAAGTGTGTCTAAGGCGAGTAAGGTGGCCGCTGAGATCACCGGAATCAAGAAGAACATCTGCTATCAACGCGCCTTGGAAATGCACGAAGGTGATGTATAAAGCGCAAAAGCCTGCTTAACGTAGTCTTCACTAAATCATTTAATAAAACAGATTAAATATCATGAGCCAATATTGGAATAAACGCACACAAGGCCTACAACCTTATGTGCCGGGTGAGCAGCCGCAAGACCAAGCGTACATCAAACTCAACACCAACGAAAACCCGTACGCACCTTCGAAAAAGGTGCTCGATGCGATGCACACAGCGGTTGAAAGTGGCTTGAATTTATATCCTGACCCTCAATGTCGTGAATTAAAACAGGCCATTGCCACGCAATATGAAGTTGCCTATGAAAACGTGTTCGTTGGTAATGGTTCAGATGAAGTGCTGGCGCATATTTTCGCAGGCTTGTTTGCGGAAGATAAGCCCTTGGTATGCCCAGATATTTCATATAGTTTTTATCCTGTTTATGCGCAGATGTACGGCATCGAACTTCAGAAAGTGCCTTTAAACAATGCGTTTGAAATTGAGCTGGAAAATTACCCAACTGATAACGGTGGGGCGATTTTCGCCAACCCCAATGCGCCTACTTCCATTGCCTTAAAGCGCGATGAAATTGAAAAATTCTTAAAGCGTAACCAAGAAACCGTGGTGGTGGTAGATGAAGCCTATGTTGATTTTGGCGGTGAATCTTGTGTGCCTTTAGTCGCGCAATACGATAACTTGCTGGTGGTGAAAACGGTGTCGAAATCTCGTTCACTCGCAGGCTTGCGCGTGGGCTATGCCATTGGCTCACCTGAGTTAATTGAGGGTTTGGAGCGGGTTAAAAACTCGTTTAACTCCTACCCCTTAGATAAAGTCGCGCTGGCAGGGGCAAAAGCGGCGATGGAAGATCAGCTGAGTTTTGATCAGGCCAGAAACGAAATCATGCAAGTGCGCGCGAGAACTGCGCAAGCACTGCAAGCATTAGGCTTTGATGTGTTGAGCTCTAAAACCAACTTCTTGTTTGCCAGCCCGAAAACGATGCCCGCAGAAAAAATGTATTTAGCTTTAAAAGAAGCAGGGGTGTTAGTACGTTATTTTAATCAGCCTCGGATTAGTGAGTATTTAAGAATCACGGTTGGCACGGCTGAGGAAATGCAGGTATTTCTTGGGGCGGTTGAGAAAATCATAAATACGTAGTGGCCTCATCTTTTGCCCTATTAATGCTCGTGTCATTGCGAGCGAAGCCAAGGGCGACACCTCGCCAAGCATGCGGCAATCTCGTAACGTATATTTAGAAATCACAAGCTAGATTTGGCATCTGAATATATTAAAGGCTGACGCCTTATTTAATCGTAGCTAGACGCCATCTTTTTTAATTAAATTCAAGCACAAAACACGGGGAATACCGTGCTTTGCGATTTAATGTTGAATTTTATATTTTCAGGTCTATCAATTTATAGTCTGTTTGTTGGCATATCGGATCCGAAGGCGGCGTAGCGTTTGGCATGAACTGGAGCGTCTGAGGTCCCTTCCCTATGTATTTGCCTTGAACGACGGCACTACTGCCAGGTGTAACGCTAACAAGTTCGACATCCTCTGAAGCAGCAGATGTGCAATACTGCGTAGTTACGGTGTTATGTCCGAGAGTGATTTCTCC
>JAZGFQ010000091.1:0-2160 GCA_036479635.1 Arenicellales bacterium | reverse complement strand
TTCATGTTGTGTAAAACGAATTTTTATTTGCTGGCCACTGTAAGCACGTGTGCTGACAAAGTGCTGGCTAAAGCTTTGATCGGCGGTGAGGCTAGGACAGCCGCCATATAGTTTTGAAAGTGCAGTGGCCAGTGGGCGTGTATTTAACACATTTCCGGCGCTGTCTAATATGCTGACGTTAAGTGCAAAAGGATGTTCCTTAGGGTAATCATCACGTTGCTCTGATAAAGCTAAGAAAACCACACCTGAACCGGCTAAAAATGGCTTAGAGGTAAAGGAGGCTAACTTTTGCCCTTCATCGGATTGCTTAGTTGAGCGTAATAAACCCGCAAAACGACCGCGAATACTCAATGCACGGGTATCTTGATCTGAAAAACAGGTGCCTTTACTCGCAACGATGGCGCTGCCGTCAGGTGACCAGCCTTGCAAGGTGCCACTTTCGAAGTTGCCATCAAATAAAGGCTCTAATGCCAAGCTAGCGCTCGTGGCTAACATTAGGCTAAATGCAACGGTTAGGCGGATCAGATGCGGCATGGAATTCATTACAGAGTATGGTTTAAAGTGAAGTCTATCAATTTTACAGATGTTTTATTGACGTTTCTTGCTGGCAGCATTTTTACGCAAACGATTGAATAAATTAAAAACATGCGTGCGCTTACCCGTATTTTTCCACTGCACGCCTTGCGTGTTTTGTTTCATCGCATGCAGCAATTCATTCGGGCTATAGACTTGCTCAGCGTCAGCCACGGTGTAATAAGTACCTAACCAGCTTTCTTCACCCGCGAAAGGTAATGGGTCAGAGCCTGCAATCACACCAAAGCCTTTGGCTTGAGCTTGTTGCATGATTTTGGGTGTACCCCAGCCATAAGGGCGCAGGGTGGTATCGCCTAGCATAAAATCTTGGGGTTTCAATTCAGTGATTAATTTTTTAACCAACTCACCGCGCACGCCAAACCATTTTCCTGGAGACCACGCCACCACGGGCACGCCGTTAAGTTGATTCACTTGATAAATCACATCTAACGCAGGCTGGCCATCAGCTACGTCTTGCGCGCACGCTAAGGCCAAGACTTCAATATTCTCTTGGGTGATGACTTGCCTGCCGGGCAATAAGGTTAAGCTCAATTGGTCTTTATCACGCTTGAGTGTGAGTTCAGCCTCATTAGAATTGAGTAAAGTAAAACCTGAAACCTGCATGTCGCCTTGAGCAATGGACTGAAAATAATGGCAATCATGCCGCTCAGCTAAACAAGCAATACGCGTTACTTCTGGACCAAAATCAGCGCTGGAACTAAGCAATTGGTTAAAGGCTTTAGCCAAATCATAATTTGGATAAAGGTGTAAATGGGTGTCGATGACAGCAGTATGCATGGTGTTAAGCGCGAGAAATTAATCTAAGGTTTTATAGGCGTTTTCAAGCAAACTTTTGAATGATTGAAAGTTATACTTTTCTTTATATAAACGGTGCCCGTTTTGCCCAAGCATTGTACGCAATTTTTTGTCATGCGCTAACTCAAGAATTTTCTCGGCATAACTTTCAGCATTAGGCTCAGCAAACAGCGCGGTGGCTTCATTTAGAATTAAACGGTTAGAGGCGACATCCGTTGCGACAATCGCGCGGCCTGCTTTAAAATAATCTAAAATTTTCAAAGGTGTGTTCACCCCTGAGTGACGTGGCGCTAATAAAATATCGGCTGCGTGTAAGTAATCAGGCAAGGTATCAGGCGGGACTTTACCAATAAAACTGACGTGCTTATTTAAGCCTTGCTTCGCAAGCGCACTGCGCTGCTGTTCAATTTCTTCGTCATTGCCACCAATAATCACAAAACGGACTTTACTGTTTTTAGCCAGTACTTTGGGAATGGAGGCGAATAATAAATCGATACCTTGATACACTGCAAATGAGCCCACAAACGTCGCGATGATTTCATCGTCTGTTTGTTTAAGCTCAGTCGCAAGGGCGCTGGCGCCTGCTTCAGTGGCTTCCACTAAAGAGGAGGGGATATCAAATATAGCAGTGACTTCACCTTTAGGCCCCATGCGCCGTGCTTGGTCTGCCAAGCCTGGCCCCGTGCCGATGACTAAATCTGTGCGCCGGATGGTATATTTTTCCATCGAAGCATATAGCGATAGCACTAAATTACGTAACAAGCCTTTACG
>JAZGFQ010000090.1:0-2713 GCA_036479635.1 Arenicellales bacterium | reverse complement strand
GCATGTAAAATGAAAAAATTTATTATTTTAATGATTGTTAAAATTTTGCTGGTGATCGCGGTTGTCGGCGGCATTGTTTATTTCAGTTTAAATGCCAATGCGGCTGAGCTTAAAGCTTATGAAGGCGAAACGCCTGTTTTAGCCTTAAACACCTTAGAGGGTGAAGCGATGAATCTAGAGCAGTTTCAAGGCAAGCTTACTTTGGTGCAATTTTGGGCAACTTATTGCACGCCGTGCCGCGTTGAAATGCCTTCTATGAATCGCTTGCAAGCGACTTTAGGCGATGATTTTAAAATCTTAGCGGTGAATATGGGCGAGACCCAAGACGAAGTTCAGCAATTTGTAGATGAAGTTAAACCTGAATTTACGATTTTAATGGATGAAGACGGCGCCGCCTTAGCGGCATGGAAAGTGTTTGCAGCGCCTGCGAGCTTTGTGGTGGATGGCACAGGTAAAATTCGGTATACGATGTTTGGCGCAACAGAGTGGGATTCAGATGAAATGATCGCCACGTTGAAGGGCTTGATGTAAGCCGAATCAATCTCTATGGCCTCAGGTTTTGTTTGGAGTTTTGTTTTGGGTTTTGTTTGAGGCTTTGTGCTTAAGTATTTTCGCTAGCGTCAGCGCGAGGCTGTTCTGTTCATCAGCTAGCGTAATGAACAAGCTGCCTGTTTTCTCACCCCCTAATTTAAGCGTTAAGGGAATGAGCTCGCCCGAGGCGAGTTCTTTATAAATGAGGTGTTCTGGAATCCAACCAAACGCCATGCCACTTTTAATGACCTTAATGGCAGTCGCCATACTTGAAACTGTCCAGCGCTGGGTGGCTTTTAACCAGCCTGAATCAACTTTATCTTCAGAGCCTGAATCACTGATAACCACTTGCCGATAGGTGCTTAAATCTTGGGCGGAGGTTGCGCCTTGTTTGAGCGTGGCCTGCTTGAAAAGAGGATGGGAACGACTGATAACAGGGATAAAGGGAATATCGATGAGGCGCTCGCCCAAATAGCCTTGTGGGACACGATAGGCAATGCAAATATCGGCTTGCCCGTTTAAGAATCTCTCCTCTGCGCCCGATAGCACGGCCTCATGTAGATTGATGTGACACAGTGGAAACTGAGCTGAAAACGCATCTAAAGCCGCCAGTAATAGATCAAGTGGATAAATGGCATCCACTGTCAGCGATATTTCATTGTGATGGTGTATCTGTAAATGTTCAGCCACCTCAAATAAAACCTGTTTTTCTTCGATGAGCCTTTTTGCTTGTTTGAGCGTAGATTCACCTTGGCTGGTTAAATACAGCTTCCTGCCTTTTTGTTTAAACAAACTTAAGCCCAGTTGTTGTTGTATTTTATGCAGTGCATGGCTGACAGTAGAAGGGCTTTTAAAGAGTTTTTCAGCGGCAATATTCACACCGCCAAATTCAGCAACAGCAATAAATGCTTGCAGATGGTCGAGATTAATATTCTGATTTTTAGAATGGTTCATGCTATTAATTGCAGTTTTTATTCTAATTTATCACATGTAGACTCTGGCCTGTAAAGTGAATTGAGAAAGATTGTCGGAGACCTATTTGTAATGTATGCCAGAAAAGAAATTACTCGGGTATCTGAAGGCTTTTGAGTGGACATTTTTAGACGATAAAAATTGACCAAAAATAAAACATCTATTTAGGAAATCATGAAAACTATTTTAAAAATCAATGCTAGTGTGCGCTATCAAGATTCTATTTCTCGCCAATTGGTGGATGCGATAGCAGACAAAATTAAAGCATCATCTGATCATATTATTGAGAGAGACTTAAACCAAGGCATACATTTCGTTAGCGAGGCTAGTCTAAATGCGGTGAGTACAGAGACAAGAGACAGAGATGATGAGCAACAAGAACTTGCAACGTTAGCTGACGCGATGATTGAAGAATTGTTACAGGCAGATACGATTGTACTAGGCGTCCCTATTTATAATTTTGGTCCCCCCGCTAGTTTAAAAGCATGGGCTGATTTGGTGGCAAGAGCAGGAACGACGTTTAAATATTCTGAAAAAGGACCTGTCGGGTTGTTAGAGAATAAAAAAGTGTATCTAGTCGCGGTGTCGGGCAGCACAGTGGTTGATAGTGAAATTGATTTCATGACGCCATGGTTGAGATTTTTTCTTGGTTTTATCGGTATTACAGAGATTGAATTAATTGTGGCTGATGAGGTATTTTCTGAGGAAGGTGCAAATAAAATAAAGGTGGCACATCAAGCTATTAAAGCATTAACAGCATAAAGAGGAATAACAATGAACAACACAAACGATGGTTTAAACTTAATTGGGCGCTTATTGATGGCGGTTTTATTTCTGCCAGCAGGTTTGCAGAAAATATCAGCTTATGCAGGCACGCAAGGGTATATGGAGGCGATGGGTGTGCCCGGTGCTTTGTTGCCGTTGGTGATATTATTAGAAGTTGGCGGTGCGATAGCGCTCATTTTGGGCTTTAAAGTGCGCTTAGTCGCCCTTGCTTTAGCGGGCTTTAGTTTGAGTTCAGCATTTATGTTTCATTACCAACCCGCAGAGGAAATGCAGATGATCATGTTCATGAAAAACATTGCGATTGCAGGCGGGTTTTTGTTGGTGGCTTCAGCGGGCGCGGGCAAATTCAGTTTGGATCATAAATTCAGTTAGGCGCATAAGGTAAACCGAATGAGCAAGTTAACCTCAAGTTGGGAAACCAGCA
>JAZGFQ010000089.1:0-3513 GCA_036479635.1 Arenicellales bacterium | reverse complement strand
CATTCCCAACCAAAAAATTCTTAACAAACTTAGCAGGCTTCCCAGGCCACAAGCCGAGCAAATCATGCCAAACTAAAATCTGGCCATCCACATCCACGCCTGCGCCAATGCCGATCACGGGGATTTCTAAAGCCTCGCTCACGCGCTTACCTAAGCTGGCAGGCACGCATTCAAGCAAGATCACGTTCGCGCCAGCTTCTTGTAATAATAAGGCTTCATCAACAATTTTCTGTGCGTCTTCGGGGTTGCGACCTTGTACGCGGTAGCCGCCTAAGTGGTTCACCGATTGTGGAGTTAAGCCCATGTGGGCGCAGACGGGAATACCATGTTGGGTGAGGAGTTTTGTTGAGTCTGCCAACCATGCGCCGCCTTCTAGTTTGACCATGTGCGCGCCTTCGCGCATTAAGGTTGCAGCGTTTTTGAGCGTTTGTGATTCTTCGTAATAGCTCATAAACGGCATATCGGCCATTAATAAGCAGTGTTGTTTTCCGCGTTTGACGCATCTTACGTGGTAAGCCATATCTGCGATGGTGACGGGCAGACTGCTGTCGTGGCCTTGGATGACCATGCCGAGTGAATCGCCTACTAAAATCACATCAATGCCGCCTTCTGCGCAGGCGTGAGCGCTACAGTAATCATAAGCGGTTAAACAGGCGATTTTCTCGCCGTCTTGTTTCATTTTCGCCAAGGTATTGATGGTGATGGCTTTGGGTGTTTTCTTTTGCGTCGACATAATGAACAACGTTAGTTTCTAAAATACGCTGTATATTAAATCATACGCCAGAAATTTAAAGTGCGAATGGTTTGATTCTTTAAGAAATATGCCGTTAAATACGCGTATTAATAAACATTTAGGATAAATTATGGAACTCTTAACGCTCGTTATATTAGCTTTCGCCGTATTAATCGTCATCATGGGCGCGAAAATGGTGCCTCAAGGGCAAGAATACACCGTTGAGCGCTTAGGCCGATATATTAAAACCTTGGCCCCAGGATTTCATGTGATTACGCCGGTGATTGAAACCATCGGCGCGAAGCTGAATATGATGGAGCAGGTCAGCGATGTGCCTTCACAAGAGATCATCACGCGTGATAACGCCATGGTGCAGGTTGATGGCGTGGTGTTCTTTCAGATCATTGATGCCGCTAAGGCAGCCTATGAAATTACCAATTTAGATCGCGCGATTCTGAACATTACAATGACGAACATCAGAACCGTGATGGGCTCGATGGATTTAGACGAATTACTCTCTCAGCGCGAGCGTATTAACGCTAATTTGCTGTCAGTTGTAGATGAAGCCGCACAAAGCTGGGGGGTGAAAATTACTCGAATAGAGATTAAAGACATCACGCCGCCACAAGATTTAGTTGCTTCAATGGCGCGGCAAATGAAAGCCGAGCGAGAGAAGCGCGCGACTATTCTAGAAGCTTCAGGCGAAAGAGAAGCTGAAATTTTACGCGCAGAAGGCTCAAAGCAGGCACAAATATTAGAAGCAGAAGGCGAGCGAGAAGCTTCGTTTAGAGAAGCTGAAGCCCGTGAACGTTTAGCCGAAGCTGAGGCCAGTGCCACTAAGATGGTGTCGGATGCGATCGGTGCGGGCGATGTGCAGGCGATTAACTACTTCATAGCGCAAAAATACACCGAGGCATTAAAAGAAATTGGTACGGCGAAAAATCAAAAGATCATCATGTTGCCGATGGAGGCGACGAGCTTAATCGGCTCTTTAGCGGGCATTTCAGAAGTGGTGAAAGGCATTAAAGGGGATGATAATAAAAAAGGAGGCGCCTAATGTTTGGTATTGAAGCCATCGAATATTGGCATTGGTGGATCTTAGCCTTCGTATTGTTAATGGCAGAGATGTTCTCGCCAGCGGCTTTTTTTATCTGGATAGGCTTTGCAGCAGGCATCGTTGGTTTTTTGATGATGGGCATCGATATGGGCTGGAAAGCACAGTTTCTAGCGTTTGCAGTGTTGAGTATTGCTTGTGTGGTAGCGGGCAGAATGTGGTTTAAGCGCAGCACGGTGTCTAGCGATAAACCCAATTTAAATCGGCGCGGCCAAGAACTCGTAGGCAGAACTTTTAGCGTTGAACAAGCCATCATTAACGGCGCGGGGAGGCTTCGTGTGGGTGAAACCACTTGGAAGGCGGCGGGGCCAGATGCGCAGATTGGTGTGACCGTTAAAGTGGTGGGAATAGAGTCTGCCGTGTTGCAGGTGGAATTAGTTGATTAGCAGCCGCTGAGCTCTAGGTTAAGATCTTACGTTTTAAGTTCTGGAATATCATCGTTCTTTTGTTAAACACGTTTAGCTAGAGGTGCTAAGATATCTAACGGCCAGCGCGCGCGGACATTAAAGCTGAGATCATTCTTATCGCTTAAATCAGCGTGCAGACGGCAATAGCCCGCATAAGCAATCATTGCACCATTATCAGTGCAAAACTCAAAGCGTGGGTAATAAGCTTGAGCCTTATATTGTTTTGTGAGATCAGCGAGTTTTTCACGTAGCGCAATATTCGCCCCTACGCCGCCCGCAATCACGAGACGCTGATAGCCTGTTTGTTCTAACGCACGTTTGCATTTAATGGCGAGCGTATCGGCCACAGCTGCCTGAAAGGCATGCGCGATGTCGGCAATGGTTTGTTCATCAAGTGCATTATTTTGCGCAGTGGTGCGGGCAAAGGTTTTGAGGCCGCTAAAGCTAAAATCCAAGCCTGGGCGGTTGGTCATCGGGCGTGGGAAAGTGAATCTTTCTGGGTTGCCCAATAAAGCACGCTCAGCAATGGAAGGGCCACCGGGGGAGGGTAAGCCAAGTAATTTGGCGGTTTTATCAAAAGCCTCGCCTGCGGCATCATCTAAAGTCTGGCCAAGAATTTCATATTCTCCAATGCGCTTCACATCAACCAGTAGGGTATGCCCGCCTGATACCAACAATGCAATAAAAGGCGGTTTTGGCGCATTTTCCTCTAACATGGGGGCGAGTAAATGGCCTTCCATGTGGTGCACACCAATCGCAGGAATACCCCAAGCATAAGCCAAAGATTTCCCCACTGATGCGCCGACTAATAAAGCGCCCGCCAAACCTGGGCCTTCGGTAAAGGCGATGGCATCAGGTTTTTGGCCGTTATGCTTTGGGTCTTTCATCACCGCATCAATCAAGGGCATGATGCTGCGAATATGATCACGCGCGGCCAGTTCAGGGACCACGCCGCCGTATTTTTGGTGAGTGTCTATTTGTGATGCGAGTTTGTGTGTGATTAAGCCTTTTTCGCCATCATATAAAGCCGCGCCTGTGTCATCGCAAGAGCTTTCTATTCCGAGGATTAACATGGAGATGTGCTGTTGTTATTGTACGGAAACACGGCAGAGGAGGCCAATCTAGGGTGATATTTCGCTAAGGTTGAAACCTCGTGACGATATATATAACTGTAAAGAGATTGCCGCACTTTGCTCGCAATGACAGTTCTTTTTGAAGTATTGGAAATCTTAAGCATCATAGCTTGCGGCAATAATAGT
>JAZGFQ010000088.1:0-18270 GCA_036479635.1 Arenicellales bacterium | reverse complement strand
TGAGCATATCAATATCATATTCTCGCATGTCTTTTAGGGTTTGGATTACTTCTTCGGTGGTCTCGCCTAGGCCCAGCATAATGCCTGATTTTGTTGGCACACCTGGCATGTGTCGTTTGACATCGCGAAGTAGTTCTAGGGAGACGGCATAATCAGCACCTGGGCGCGCTTGCTTGTATAAACGTGGCACGGTTTCTAGGTTGTGGTTAAACACGTCAGGTGGGTTTTGCGCTAAGATATTAATCGCGTTTTGGCGCGTGCGCCCGCGAAAATCAGGGGTGAGAATTTCAACTTTTGTATCAGGGCAGGCTAAGTGGGTTTCTTTGACGCATTGCATAATATGCTCAGCACCACCGTCGCGTAGATCATCGCGGTTAACGGAGGTGATGACCACATAACGCAGGCCCATTTTTTTGATGGTCTGCGCTAAATGTTTGGGTTCGTTCGGGTCGAGTGGGTCAGGGCGGCCATGCGCGACATCACAAAAGGGGCAGCGCCGCGTGCAGATATCGCCCATCACTAGAAAAGTGGCGGTGCCTTTGCTGAAACATTCGCCTAGATTCGGGCAGGCGGCTTCTTCGCAGACAGTATGCAGTTTGTTCTCACGCAAAATTTTCTTCAGCGCAACCACTTCTGGCGTACCCGGAAAACTTGCGCGTATCCAACTGGGTTTGCGCAATACTTCATCGCGCGGTTGTGGTACGATTTTAACGGGAATACGTGCGGTTTTTGCTTCGCCGCGTAGTTTCTCGCCTTGAATGACGGGTGATTTTGCCATGGTTAATGAGGTGTCTGATTAATCATCTTGAGCATAGCTTTCAATCGCAGGGCATGAGCAATGCAAGTTTTTATCGCCGTAGATGTTATCGATGCGCCCCACGGGCGGCCAGTATTTATTAAACTTGCTACCCGCCTCAGGAAAGAACGCTTGCGCGCGCGTATAAGGAAACGGCCATTCGTCATAATCAATTAACTGATTACTATGCGGTGCATTTTTAAGTGGGTTATTATCTTTATCCATTTCGCCAGCTTCAATCGCGGCGATTTCTTTTCGAATTGAAACCATCGCGTTGATGAAACGGTCTAGTTCGGCCTTAGGCTCGCTTTCAGTCGGTTCAATCATTAATGAATCGTGCACAGGCCAAGACATGGTGGGTGAATGAAAGCCGTAATCCATCAAACGTTTGGCGATGTCTTCAACCATCACGCCGCAGGTATCTTTAAAGGCTGAGCAATCGATAATGCATTCATGCGCCACGCGGCCTTGCGCGCTGGTATAGCGCACGGGGTAATGCTCGCTTAGGGCTGTGGCGATGTAATTTGAACTTAAAATAGCCACTCTAGTGGCTTCGCTTAAGCCTTTGCCACCGAGCATTTTAATATACGCCCACGAGATGGTTAAAATTAAGGGCGAGCCCCACGGTGCAGCTGAAACGCTGCCCAATGGCTGCGCATTTTCATGTGGGTTGACCCCTTTGACCATTGAGTGATCAGGCAAGAACGCCGCTAAGTGTTGCTTAACCCCAATCGGCCCCATGCCGGGGCCGCCACCGCCATGCGGAATGGCGAAGGTTTTATGTAAGTTTAAGTGCGAGACATCCGCGCCTAAATCACCTGGGCGAATGATGCCGATCATTGCGTTTAGGTTCGCACCGTCTAAATAAACCTGCCCGCCGTGGTTGTGAATAAGCTGGCATATCTCTTGCACTGTCGCTTCAAATACGCCATAAGTAGACGGGTAGGTGATCATCAGCGCGGCGAGTTCAGCGCTATGTTTTTCAACTTTCTCGGTTAAATCACTTAAATCGATATTGCCTTCGTCATCGCATTTCACAATGATGACTTTCATGCCTGCCATGACCGCACTGGCAGGGTTGGTGCCGTGCGCAGAAGAGGGGATTAAGCAAACCTTGCGCTGCATATCACCACGAGATTGATGATAGGCGCGGATGCTTAATAAGCCTGCAAACTCGCCTTGTGAGCCTGCATTAGGTTGCATAGAAACCGCATCATAGCCGGTGATTTCGCATAAATCATCACATAAATCTTGGATGATGCGCTGATAGCCTTTTGCTTGATTGAGCGGCACAAAAGGATGCAAACTGGCAAATTTTGGGTTAGACACTGAATCCATTTCAGTCGCAGAATTTAGCTTCATAGTGCATGAGCCTAACGGAATCATCGAGCGCGCTAGGGTGATATCTTTACGCGCTAAACCGCGCAGAAAACGCATCATTGAGGTTTCATTGCGGTGCTGATTAAACACAGGGTGGATGAAATAATCACTGCTGCGAATCAATGCTTTTGGCAAGCTCGGCGCAGGGGTTTGGTTGTTGACGATATCTGCCGTTGAGCGAAAAGGCGAAGCAAAGGCGTTCACCAGTTGGTTGATGTGCGTCTCGTCGTGGGTTTCATCTAAGGTAATGCTGATATGGTCGTCATCAATGAAACGGATGTTCACGCCGTGCGCTAAAGCGGCCGTCAGAGCTTTTTTTGCTTGGCCGGGCACGTTAATCAGCAAGGTGTCGAAATAATCTTGGTGAACAATCTCAAGCTTGATTTGCTTTAGTTTGTCAGCAAGTTGGCGGGTTAATAAATTAATGCGCACCGCAATGCGTTTTACGCCATCTGCTCCATGATAAACACAATATAGCGCGGCAATAATCGCCAATAAGGCCTGCGAGGTACAAATGTTGCTGGTGGCTTTCTCGCGGCGAATATGTTGCTCGCGGGTTTGCAAGGCCATGCGGTAAGCAGGGTTGCCTTGGGTGTCGATCGATAAGCCAATTAGGCGGCCCGGTACAGAGCGTTTATGCGCATCTTGGGTGGCAAAATAAGCGGCGTGCGGGCCGCCGTAGCCCATGGGTACGCCAAAGCGCTGGGTGCTACCAATCGCGATATCTGCGCCGAGTTCTGCGGGCGATTTTATTAAAGTTAAGGCCATGATATCGGCGGCTAATGTCGCCAAACCTTTTTGGGCTTGTACCGCTTTGATCTGTGCGCTGAAATCTTTAATCTCGCCCGTGCTGGCGGGGTATTGGAACAACGCACCAAAGATATCAAGCCCACTTAAATCTGTTTCAGGGTGGCCAATGATCAGTTCAATGCCCATTGGTTCAGCGCGAGTTTGCATCACGCTTAAGGTTTGCGGGTGTGCGTTTTCATCAACGAAATAGGACATGCTGGTGCGATTTTTAGATAATCGCTTAGACATCGTCATCGCTTCAGCCGCCGCTGTGGCTTCGTCTAATAAAGATGCGTTGGCAATTTCCATGCCCGTTAAATCCATGATCATCTGCTGGAAGATCATCAGCGCTTCTAAACGCCCTTGGCTGATTTCAGGCTGATACGGTGTGTATGCGGTGTACCAATCTGGATTTTCCAGCACATTACGACGAATCACCGCAGGTAAGCGGGTGCCATGATACCCGCAACCGATCATCGAGATATTTAAGGTGTTTTGGTCGGCTAGATCACTCAAGGTTTTAAGCGCTTGTTCTTCGCTTAACGCCGCGCTGATGTTTGGGTCGCTGACGCGTGGTAGGCTGTCAGGCACGGTTTGATCAATGAGTTGATCGATGGATTCCAAACCTAAAGAAGCAAGCATTTGCTTGCGGTCATCTGAGTTTGGGCCTAAGTGGCGGGCAGAGAAAGCTTGTGGCATAGCGAATTTTTAAGGGTATAGTCCGTACGCCCTTTGCCTACATAAACGAAGGGCTAGCGGGCGTAGCGCGAATAAGAGTAGTCGGCGGGAGTTGACCAGCCAAAATAATAAGTTTTTAAAAGGTGTTGTTAAGCAAGCGACTCAACAAAAGCATCGTAAGTTGCGCGATCTTGCAGCTTAGCGAACTCTTCAGGTTCTTCTAGGCGGATTTTATAAAACCAACCTTCGCCTTCAGGGTCTTGATTCACCAATTCAGGCTCGTCATTCAAGACATCATTGATTTCAAAAATCTCGCCGCTGATCGGAGATTTTAAATCACCTGCGGCTTTAACCGATTCCACCACAGCAGATTCTTCATATAAATCAACCGTACGGCCAATATCAGGCAGTTCAATATAGACGATATCGCCTAATTGTGCTTGTGCATATTCAGTGATGCCAACGGTGACAACGTCACCTTCAAGTTGCGCCCATTCATGGTCATTTGTGAACTTGGTTTCGCTCATGTGTGTTATTCCTCTTTTGGGCTTTAATGCCCGTCAACATTATCTATAAAAATTATTCGCAACGAAATCAGTTTTACTGATTTCTAGCGCTAAAAGCTTGCCGCGCACATTGGCGTAAACCGTTGTGCCCAATTTGGCATTTTGTTTGCTTACGTAGCCCATCGCAATGGGCTGGCCTAAACTGGGGCTAAAGCCACCACTGGTGACCACGCCAATCTCTTTTGCTGATTCAACATCATCGCCATCAAATAGCTGAGTATGCTCTCGAATCGGTGCGCGCCCTTTAGGTTTCAAACCTACACGTTTACGAGTGATATTGGTAGGCATTTGTTCTAAAATTATTTCTGCGCCGATAAAACCGCCTTCGCGCGCACCGCCTTTGCGCCTTGCGGGGGAGATCGCCCAGTTTAGTGCGGCTTCGATGGGGGTGGTGTCTGCGTTTAAATCGTGCCCATATAAACACATACCACCTTCTAAGCGCAGGCTGTCGCGCGCGCCTAAGCCGATCCATTCGCAATCTTCATCGGCTTGCAAGGTTTTAGCCAACGCTAAGGCGTCATCGTTGTGTACGGAAATCTCAAAGCCATCTTCGCCGGTATAACCGCTGCGGCTGATTAAACAGTCTGCACCGCTTAACGTTAACGCGCGGCAATGCATGAATTTCATTTCGCTTAAATCATGCCCAAGGCGCGCCATCACATCTTTAGCCGCAGGGCCTTGCAGGGCAATTAATGCGCGCTCAGGCATCAGGGTTAAGCGGGTATCGCCGAGTAAATTGGCTTGCAGATAAGCAAAATCTTGGTCTTTACAGGCAGCGTTCACCACCACCATTAAGCCGTTTTCCCAGCGTGAGACCATTAAATCATCTTCAATGCCGCCGTTTTCATTGGTGAAAAAACCATATCGCTGCTCGCCGATCTCTAAATTTTCCACATCAATCGGAATCAAGGCTTCTAAGGTGGTAGTAGCGTCTTTACCGGTGAGCATAGCTTGGCCCATGTGTGAGACATCAAATAAACCCGCTTTACTGCGCGTGTGTAAATGCTCTTTTAACACGCCCAGCGGATATTGAACGGGCATTGAATAGCCTGCGAAAGGCACCATTTTCGCGCCATTTTCAATGTGGAGTTCGGTTAATGCAGTGGTGAGATCAGTCATGAGGTGCGTTTAGTGTTCAATGAGATTCAAGCCCTGAGCATACTGCATTTTTTATTTATTAAAATTTATAGTTGAAATTTCAGTATTTATAATATAAATACTATCGCATGGTTACTTTTCCGACAGAATTACTCAAAAGCTTGGTGGCCGTCGTCGAACACGGCGGCTTTAGTCAGGCGGGTGAAGTTGTCGGGCGCTCACAACCTGCGATGAGCTTGCAAATCAAACGCTTAGAGGCGTTGGCGGGCGGGGCATTGATTCAACGTGGTCGCCGCGATATTGTGCTCACCGAAACAGGGCGCTTGGTGCTAGATTACGCGCAACGTATATTAAACTTAAACGATGAGCTGGGGTATCGTTTGGCGCAGTCGAACTTGTCTGGCACAGTGCGGCTGGGCATTCCCAATGAATTTGCGATGTCGTATTTACCGCAAGTGTTGGCGGGGTTTACACAGCGTTATCCTGATGTGCAGTTAGAAGTGGTGAGCCAGTTATCTAAAGATTTAATTAAAGCCCAAAAGGCCTTGCAGTTAGATGTCGTGATCGCCTTGAATGCAGGGCAGAAATCAACTCAGCAATCTGGCCAACAATCGATTTGGACGGAAGAATTAGTATGGATGCAAAGCAACGATACGGTGTTTGATGCACAGCAGAAAATTCCGTTAGTGGTTGCACCTGAGGGCTGTGTGTATCGAGACCGAATGCTCACAACGCTGGATCAACACACCACGCCTTGGCGCATTGTTTATACTGGAACGAGTTATGGCGGTATTCGCGCGGCGGTGATGGCAGGCTTAGGCGTCACGGTCATTGCAAAGCGTACTGCGCCTGAGGGCTTGAAAATTGTAAAATACTCTAAAGCCTTACCTAAGCTTAAAAATGCGCAAGTCTCGATGCATTTTTTATCTAAAAAGCCCAGTGAGTCGGTGCGCCGATTGGCTGACTTTATTCTTCAAAGTGCGCAAAAATGATGCGCGATTATTCAATATGAAAACCATGATTCATTGCCATAAAGAACCCCGATTATTAACCCAAGCAGATTCGCCGCCTTTTGAGCTGATTCAATCGGATACCAGTAATGTGTTGGTGGTGTGTGATCATGCCAGCAATGTGGTGCCAGAAGCCTTGAACGGCTTAGGCGTGGCTGAACAGCATTTCAGCGAACACATCGCCATTGATATTGGTGCGGCTGAGGTCAGCCGTTTAATCGCTAAAACGCTCAATGCGAGTGTGGTACTGGCAGGATTTTCGCGCTTAGTGATCGATCCTAATCGCTTTTTAAGCGCTAAGGATTCTATTCCTCAAATCAGTGATCAAGTGGTGATCAACGGTAATCAAGGCTTATCTGAACAAGCTAAAATGTTACGCATTGAAGAGTTATTCTTGCCGTATCATTATGCGGTGAACCAAGCCATTACCCACATCAAAAGCCATTATGCGATGCCATTTATGGTGTTCGTGCACAGTTTTACGCCTGTATTTCAAGGCCAGCAGCGGCCATGGGAAATTGGCATATTATGGGAAGGCGATGAGGCTGCGGCGAGCTTATTGATTGATTTTTTGCGTGAGAACACAGCGTATAATGTAGGCGAGAATGAGCCATACCATGCTTGCAGCCCGGTGGGGTACACGGCTAAAACGCATGCAGAATCAAAAGGCTATCCACATATCTTGATCGAAATCAGGCAAGATATGATTCTAGATGAAGAAGGGCAGGCGATTTTTGCAAAAGTGTTGACCGCCGCCATCGAATATATTCAATCGGTATTGCAGATTAAATAATTTAGGGTTGGATTCACCCTCACGTTTGAACGCCTATAAAGCGATACGCAGTTCAAGCGTTTCAAGCACCACATATTCTTTTTGTGTCATGTTTAGGCCGTAAAAAACATCTTTGGGGATGGGGTATTTATAAACCTTATCAAGATCAGGTCGGCTCGAATCCTGAAGATCATCTGTGTTGATACGAATGGCTATCTCTGGCGTTTTCCATCCATCTTTTGGGTTTTCAATCCAGCATGGCACAAGATATGCAAAACCTTCAAACAGGATTGAATCGCAGATCAATGTTTCGCTACCAACGCCTATAAGGGTAATGAATACGGATGTCATATTAAGCACCATCGTTTGAGTTTATGGTCTAAAGCTTGCCTTGCTCAGACACAGTTGAAATTAGAAAATTCGAAATTCGGAGGGTGCAATGAGGCGCCCCATCTAATCGTAAACAAAACAGTTTAAGATAGCTATAGATGCTTGGTTATCAAAGCAATATCATTGCTGCTTTAATACTAGTAATTCTTCATATTATTAAATACTTAAATTAAGGTTACATATGAGGCAATAAACAGTTAGAATCCGCGACCTTAATTTCCGCACAGATTTCAGGCTCCAATGACGGGCGAGCTTAACGTTTCTGTGCATTTATAGACGTAATAGGTAAGCGAAATGAGTACTGAAAAAAGCACTGAAAAAAGTAAGGAACCCAAGAAAGAGAGTAAGCAAGACCCTAAGCAAGAGAATAAAGGGCAAGATAAGGGCCAAGAAAACAATAAAACAGAAAACAAGCCAGCAGCTGCGCAAGAAGCGATCACGCCTTTTGATCAATTAGGCTTAAGCGCGCCAGTTCTTAAAATGGTTGAAGAAGTGGGTTATGAAACCCCTTCGCCAATTCAAGCCAAAACCATTCCGCTCATTCTTGATGGCCGAGATGTTTTAGGCCAAGCGCAAACAGGCACGGGTAAAACGGCCGCTTTTGCGATGCCGATTTTATCGATGCTTAATATGAAGCAGAAAGACCCGCAAGTATTGGTGTTAGCGCCAACGCGTGAGCTGGCGATTCAAGTAGCGGAAGCATTCCAAACCTATGCCAAGCATATTAAAGGCTTTCATGTTTTACCGATTTACGGCGGTGCTGATTATCGCGGCCAGATTCGCGCATTAGAGCGCGGTGTGCACGTCGTGGTTGGCACGCCTGGGCGTGTGATGGACCATATGCGCAAAGGTACCTTAAAGCTTAAGCAGCTCACCACTTTAGTATTGGATGAAGCGGATGAAATGTTGCGCATGGGCTTTACTGATGATGTGGAGTGGGTGTTAGACCAAATTCCTAAGAAGCGCCAGATTGCTTTATTCTCTGCAACCATGCCAACGCAAATTCGCCGCATTGCGACGAAATATCTCACTGACCCAGAACAGGTAACGATTAAGCTTAAAACTGCGACAGCAGAGACTATTCGCCAGCGTTTTTGGCAGGTACATGGTGGCGCGAAGCTCGATGCCTTAACGCGTATTTTAGAAGCGGAAGAGTTCGATGCGATGATTGTGTTTGTGCGCACCAAAAATGCGACGACAGATCTTGCCGATAAACTGCAAGCACGCGGCCATTCAGTGGCACCGCTCAATGGTGATATCGCGCAAAATCAGCGTGAGAAAACCATAAAGAATTTAAAGAATGGTCAGTTAGATATCATTGTGGCAACCGATGTAGCGGCGCGTGGTTTAGACGTTCAGCGCATCAGCCATGTGGTGAATTTTGATATTCCTTACGATACCGAAGCCTATATTCATCGAATTGGCCGAACTGGGCGTGCAGGGCGTACGGGTGATGCGATTTTATTCATCACGCCGCGCGAGAAGCGTTTACTTTATTCGATTGAGAAAGCGACGCGCAAGAAAATCGAGCCGATGGTGTTGCCGTCTACCAAAGACATAAACGATCGCCGTATTGAGAAATTCAAGCAGCGCATTTCGGACACCATCGAAAATGAAGATTTGGCATTTTTCACAAAACTAGTAGAAGAGCTTCAGCAAGAAACTGAGTTAGATGCGGCAAAAATTGCCCCTGCTTTAGCGCATTTATTGCAGGGCAACAGCCCATTATTACTGCAAAACCAGCCTAAACCTAAGTTTGAGCGCCGTGAGCGTGATGACCGACCACAACGTGGCGGTAGAGGCGAGCGGGGAGATCGAGGCGACCGTGGTGACAGAGGCCAAGGCCGTGAAAGCAGTGGTGAACGTGGTTCACGCCCTGAAAAAGGCATGGAGCGTTTTCGCATTGAAGTCGGCCATGAGCATGGTGTGAAACCTGCAAACATTGTTGGCGCGATTGCTAACGAAGCAGGCATTGAAGGCAAACTTATTGGTGAGATCAACATTCAAGATGATTTTAGTTTGATTGATTTACCCGAAGGCATGCCTAAAGATATTTTCAATGATTTAAAAGGCGTTTGGGTCTCTGGTCAGAAGATGAATATCTCGCGCTTATCAGCCGAACGCCGTAAGGGTAAAAGCTTTAGCCGCCGCTCAGGTGGGGGCGGGCCACCTAATCGCACGCGTGGTGCGAGCAAGCCTAGCCATCGTAAAGGGCCACCTAAGCGATAATTGAGCGTCTTAAAGTTTTAACTCACCTTGAAATAAGGTGGGGCTAAATAAAAAGCCAGTGACATAACGTGACTGGCTTTTTTTATGCACTCAATTTGAGCGCTAGTGTGTAGGCTTTGTTATTTAACGCAGTGCTGAAAGGTTAGCGATTAAGGTGTCGCGCTTTTCTTTGATATCAGTGGTGATCTGTTGCGCTAGATCTGCGTCATTACAGCAATGACTACGCACAATTTTATTGTAGGCCTTAGTATTGGTTTCTGCGATTTCTGATAACAAAGTCATCAACACGGACGAGACTTTATCAACGTTTTTATCAGAGCTATTGGCACCGAGCAAATCGCAGAGTTGGGCGGAAAGTGCGTGGATTTTTGGATCAGACATGGGCAGTGGTTAGGTGTTTAAGTTAGGCTCAGAGTAACAGTAATGTTTAGTGGGTACAAGGTATCTTCCAAGCAGGAAAGGCTTCACTTACACTCCAAACACAAACGCCTCATGGTTTTCCAACCACAGCGGGTATTTAAACATCGCTTTAGCAAATAACTGGCTTTGCTGGTGATGCGCTAACCAGCGCCTGCAATGCGCATAAGGGCCTGTTCTAAATTGTGGTTTATCCGCTTTAGCGAACTGGCGAACAAACGGCAGCAGCGCGTAATCTAGCAAACTTGGCGTTGGCCCCATCAAGAATCCATGCTTGTTTAAACGGCTTTCTAACGCTTGAATAAAGGGCTCACATGCTAGGCGATCAGCGGTTTTTGAATCATGATGAAAACGCTTGGCGCGTTTGTAACGCTCTAAATTGGGTTTGAAAACCTGATCATTTTCTTTAATGATTTTCAACATATCAGGCAGGGCTGCGGCTTGGTTGGATTGCAGCAAGTTTTGCGGATCATTACGCTTTAAAGCCCAAAGCATAATATCTAAACTTTCATCAATCACGATATCCATATTAATCACTAACACGGGCACAGTTGCTTTTGGTGAGGCCTTCAACATTTCGTCAGGCAGGTTGTTCATGGTGATCGCGCGTAACATCACGGATTGTTCTGCTAATAAAATACCCAACCTTGCACGCATGGCGTATGGGCAATGCTGTAATGAATATAAAACCGGCAATGAAGATTGCACTGTATGGCCGCCTTAAAGCCCTTGGCTATATTGCGCGTTGGTTGAGGTGCTAATGAACTGGCTGAGTTGTTTCTGCGCTTGGGCTTGCTGATCATCTCCATTGATAAAATGCTCAAAGTGTTTGATCAACTGGGCTTTATCGGGCGCTGCTTTTGAGCCAGCGCCGATGTTGGTGAGATCAATGAAAAATTCATCGAACAGGCCAGTTAAATCTTTCACGATATCAAAGTTTAAGAATTGCTCATCGTTATAAATACTTGGATAACCGCCTTTTTGTTTATCCACTGCAAACGATACACCTCTTACATTGGTGATGGTGGTGGCCTTTTTACATTTAAGCATACAGCCGTCTTCAATGCTCGGTTTCTTGCAACCCACGGTTTGTTGGAAGAAGCATTGACGGCTGGTCATCATTAATATGGGATGATAAATACTATAGAGCAATTTGAAGTTATCAGGGCGTGCAATGTTCCTAATTTGCAGACGGTTAATTTCATTCGAAATAAATGCGCCAGCACAGTTTAGCGTTTCTTTTAGGGTAAGCAGGGCGTAGGAATTGGTGGTGTTTAGAAATGGGCCTGCTATCCACTCAATGCCCATTTCAAAGGCTTTATAAGCCACGCCGGTATTATTGCTCACAATTCGCGCAGGACGAACTTGCTCAAGCAAGCGTACAGATTCATCATAATCCTTGCCAATTAAGACCGCTGGAAACCATGGAATTAGCCGAGGGTTTTCTAAGAAAATACGAATGTGTTTATCGCAGCCTTTCTTCCAACTTTCAGGCAATTTAAAGTACACATCGGCTTGGGTGAGATCACATAACGGAATGTCTGTTACATCGGCAATTAATATCGACATCGTAGGTTGTTTAGATGGCGCTAATGTTTTTGCTAAGGCAGGGATTTCAGCGTGCGAAACCAGCGCAACATTGTTATTTAATAAAAGGGCCGCTTTGTTTTTAAGATCGCTTAACTCCTTTAGGGGTAGACTTAAACCTGCCTTTAAGCCCGAGCAGTCAAAGCTGACAAGTTTAAATCCCGTCGGGGCGAAATTTTTGAAGCGCTTTTCTAATAGCGCCAGATCAATAGAGGTATTTTTGGCCTCAGTGAGTTTTGATTCAGTGTGTGAAATTTGGGTTTTATGGTGATCGCTAGGTTTATCATGCTCGTTTCCGCCAATCGTCATGGTCATGCGTAAGGGTTCATCAAGCTCGCCAGAGAAATGTAGCCATAAAGTTTGTTTAGCAATGCTTAAGGTTTTTATTTTTTCATTGAGCTCATCACCCAGCGCGTTTTTCTTGGCATATAAATCGTTCGTCACCACGGCTATTTCTTTCACTGAAACGGCCGCGTTTATTTGAACCGCGTGCTGAACACTGTAATCACGCGGGCTATCAATGAACATATCTTTGGTAAGGTCGCCCTTTAAAAATGAATTGGTAAAACTACGGTTAAACACGCGATGCAAGTTGGTGTCATCTGCGCGCAGCTTGCCCGTTTCAACAAACTGATCGATTTGTTTGCGCCAGGTATCGGTGACGGTGTAAACATAATGTGCCCCTTTAATGCGGCCTTCAATTTTGAGCGAATCTACCTGTGCATCGACCAATTCAGGCAGATCAAAATAAGCAGAATTATCTTTTAAGTTTAAGGGGAAGCGATGCCCTTCGGCGGTGGTTTCATACTCATCACGGCAAGCTTGACTGCATCGCCCGCGGTTGCCCGAGTTGCCCACGCTCACCGAGCTAGAGTAACACTGGCCTGAAAAGGCAATGCATAGGGCGCCATGCACAAACACTTCGGTTAATACTTTGTGTTGGTGCGCCAATGCCGTTAATGATTTGATTTCGGCTAAGTTGAGTTCGCGCGATAAATTCACTCGAGTTGCGCCGAGTTTAGCTAAGAATAAAATCTGGCCTTCATTATGCGTGGTCATTTGCGTGGATGCGTGAATATCCAGCGTAGGGAAGAACTTTTTAACTAAGTTGAACACGCCTAAATCTTGAACGATGATGCCATCAATGCCAGAATTAACGAGCTTATTCAACAGCTTAATGAGGCTAGAAAGTTCTTGCTCTAAAATAACCACGTTTAAGGTTAAGAACACTTCGCACTGGTATTGATGGGCTAAACGCAGCACGCCGATTAACTCATCGTATGAAAGGTTGGAGGCTCGGTTGCGTGCGTTGAAGGCATCTAAACCGCAATACACCGCGTTAGCACCTGCAATAACGGCCGCTTTAATCGCTTCAACATCGCCGCCGGGTGCTAATAATTCAATTTTTCTACTCATCTTAAGTATCAACCCCGCCGCGTCACCATCATCAAGGCTTCGCCTTCAATTACATTCTTGCCGTTGACCTGACAAACGGTTTTAAGCGTTACAAAGGCGCGTTTGGAGTTGATGTCGGTTATTTCTGCGTGGGTGATGACTTCATCGCCAATTTTTACTGGGCGACGAAACTTCAGGGTTTGGTTGACATAAATACTGCCTGGACCTGGCAGGCGCGTGCCGACCACGGTTGAGATGAAACTTGCGCTCAACATACCGTGTGCAATGCGTTGCTTAAACGGGGTGTTGGCGGCGTATTCATCATCTAAATGCATGGGGTTATTATCCCCTGAAACCTGTGCGAATAATTGGATATCCTCATCGGTGATGGTGCGGGTGTAAGCATCGGACATGCCGATGCTTAAATCTTCTAAATAGTATTTGATCATATTTTTTTATGCCTGTTGAGGACAGTTTTCTAAATTTTCTGTAAACTGTGCTTAAGATGAATTTTACACCTTAACTTCAATGAAAAAATTATCAGATTCAAATTTATTTCGCCAACAAGCCTATGTTAACGGGCAGTGGAAAGATGCCATTTCAGGCAAAACCTTTGCTGTGACGAACCCCGCTAATAATGACGTGCTAGGCACGACGCCAGACATGGGTGCGGCAGAAACAACAGTCGCGATTGAAGCGGCAGGCAGTGCCTTTGAAAGCTGGCAGAAAACTACGGCTAAACACCGCGCGGACATTCTGCGCCGTTGGTTTGAATTAATGCTAGAACACACAGACGATTTAGCACGCATAATGACGCTAGAGCAGGGCAAACCCTTGGCTGAAGCGAAAGGTGAGGTGCTGTATGCCGCTAGCTTCATTGAATGGTTTGCTGAAGAGGGCAAGCGCGTTTATGGTGATGTGATTCCTGCCACCGCTGAAGATAAACGCATCATGGTGTTAAAACAACCCGTGGGCGTGGTAGCGGCGATTACCCCTTGGAATTTCCCTTTAGCCATGATTACCCGCAAAGCGGCGCCTGCTTTGGCCGCAGGTTGCACGTTTGTGGCTAAACCAGCTGAAGCCACGCCTTATTCAGCCTTTGCGTTGGCAGAATTGGCTGAGCGCGCAGGCGTGCCAGCTGGGGTATTTAACGTGATTACGGGTGATGCGCCTGCGATTGGTTTGGAGATGACGCAAAACCCGGTTGTGCGTAAAGTAACGTTTACAGGTTCAACGGCAGTGGGGAAAAAATTATTAAAGCAGTGCGCCGATACCGTGAAAAAGGTTTCAATGGAACTGGGCGGTAATGCACCGTTCTTAGTGTTTGATGATGCAGATATCGATGCGGCAGTACAAGGCGCGATGTTATCGAAATTCAGAAACACAGGGCAAACCTGCGTGTGTGCTAACCGCATTTTAGTGCAAGCAGGTGTGTATGATGAATTTTCAGAGAAAATGGCTGGGGCGATGCGAGGCTTGACTGTAGGCAGTGGTTTAGAGGCCGCCAGCACCCAAGGGCCGCTGATTAATCATGCGGCATTGTTAAAAGTTGAAGCGCATATCGCTGATGCCACAGCTAAGGGTGCGCACATTGCCTTGGGTGGACGGCCGCATGCATTAGGCGGCACATTTTATCAGCCCACTTTATTAACAGGCGTTACGCCTGAGATGGATGTGTCGGACGAAGAAACCTTTGGCCCCGTTGCGCCGTTGTTTAAATTTGAAACGGAAGAGGAGGGCATTGTGCTGGCAAATGATACGCCATTTGGTTTGGCGGCGTATTTTTATGCGCGAGATTTAAGCCGCGTGTGGCGCGTTTCAGAAGCCTTAGAAGCCGGTATCGTGGCAGTGAACACGGGCATATTCTCCACCGAAGTGGCCCCCTTTGGCGGCGTGAAAGAATCAGGTATGGGGCGTGAAGGGTCTAAATACGGGATGGATGAGTATTTGGAAGTGAAATATGTGTGTATAGGTGGGGTTTAACGTCCAGCCTTAATGCTTGCCTTATTTTGCTTTGAACAGCAATGATAAGGCAAATAAGCTGCTGGCGGCCAGCACCACAGAAGGGCCTGTTGGGGTATCGAGCTGTAATGACAGCCCGATACCGAGGATGACCGAAACTACACCAACCATCGCTGCTATCATCGCCATGCGTTCGGGCGATTGCGCGAATCGGCGCGCAGTGGCGGCGGGAATAATGAGCAAGGAGACGATCAATAATACCCCGACAACCTGCATAGAAATCGCGACCACAAAACTTAATAAAATCAAGAATATAAGCCGTGTTTTGGTTTCATTTACGCCATCGACAATGGCGAGGTCTCGGTGCAGGGTGAGCGCTAGCATGGGTCGCCAAATCAATGCGAGCAGGCCTAATAACACTGCGCCGCCTGCGTAGATCCAAATAATATCTTCCCAGCTGATGGATAAAATATCGCCGAATAAATAAGTGAGTAAATCTACGCGTACGCTGGGTAATAAACTTAATAAAACCAAGCCCAGCGCCAAGGTTCCGTGCGCGAGCACGCCTAAGATGGTATCTGAGCTATAGCGGCGGTTGCGGTTCAGTGCGAGCAATAACACCGAGGCGAATACTGCCACGATGAACATGGATAATCTTAGATCAATCTGTAAGAAGAAGCCTAAAGCGATGCCTAAAAGAGCGGCGTGCGAGAGCGCTGCGCCAAAATAAGACATTCTTTGCCATACGACTAAACAGCCTAAAGGGCCGCTTAATAAGGCAATACCGATGCCGCCAAGCAAGGCGCGTAAGATGAACTCATCCATGGTTTTTATCCTGCTGTGTGGCGCGTGGCTTTACATGGTCATGCGTGCAAATTTCACCATCGATGCCGTGTTCGTGATCATGTTGGTGATGATACACCGCAAGTTCATTAGCGATATTTTGCCCGAACAAGTGCGCAAATTCAGGCGCTTGGCTCACGTCTTGAGGCGTGCCTGAGCAACACAGGTGTTTATTCAAACATACCACTTTATCAGTGGCGGCCATGACGATATGTAAATCATGCGAGACTAACAACACGCCGCAGCCCATTTCATCTCGAACCTGTTGAATCAACGCATATAAAGCCTCTTGGCCGCTGATATCAACGCCTGCGGTGGGTTCATCTAATATGAGTAAATCAGGTTGGCTCATCAGCGCACGCGCGAGTAAAACACGGCGCATTTCGCCGCCAGACAAGCCCTGTAATGACGCATGAAGGCGGTTTTCTGCACCTGTTTTCTTTAAAGCGAGTTTGATTTTATTTAGGTCATTTAGGTGCAAACTTAAAAACCGACGCACCGTCATTGGCAGAGTTTCATCAATTTCAATGCTTTGCGGCACATAACCAATTTTAAGTTTGGGCGCTTTATAAATCGTGCCTTGCTGAGCATCCAATAAACCCAAGGCCACCTTCACTAAGGTGCTTTTACCTGAACCATTAGGGCCAATGAGCGTGAGAATTTCACCTTTATTTAAGCTCAGAGAGACGTTGTCTAAGATAGGTTCATTATTGATATATACGTTGATATCTTTAAGCGAGAGCAGAGTGTTCATGCTTGGCATTGTGGGCAAACGCCTTTTATTTCAATAGTTTGCTCTGAAATTTCAAACCCCGTTTTAAGGGCTTGTTGTTCAATAACTTGTTTGATTTTTGGGTTATCTAGCTCAGCCACTTGCTGGCAAACCGTACAAATCAAAAACTGGCTAACATGCGCTTGTTCGGGGTGATTGCAACCCATGTAAGCATTCAGTGATTCAATTTTATGAATCAAGCCGTTATCGAGCAAAAATTCCAGCGCGCGATACACCGTGGGCGCTTCGGCATTGGCTTTCTCTAAACGTAACTCTTTTAAAATATCATAGGCTAAGATGGGCGCATGGTTCGCCCACACCAGTTCTAGCACGCGCTGGCGAATGGGCGTGAAACGCACGTTTTGTTGTTCGCATAAGTGCTGTGCTTTAACAATCGCACTGTTGATACAGGTGTTGTGGTTATGCGTTTGAAACGCTTGTGAATGTTGCATCCGACATGATATTAATCGCAATAATGTTATAATATAACATATTAATAATGGCACTTAAAATAGAATTTATGCGAAAGACGAATACGCAAAGTGTGGCGATGGGCTTAGGGCTGGTTCTGCTACTCACCACTTTATTCACGCAACCTGTTTTTGCAAAGCCTAAGGTGGTCGTTTCGATTGCGCCGATTCATTCATTAGTCGCCAGCGTGATGCAGGGTGTTGCTGAGCCTGAGTTATTGCTAGAAGGCGGCCAATCTCCGCACAGCATTAGTTTGTCACCCTCCGTGCGGCGTAAAATAGCCCAAGCGGATTTAATTATTTGGATTGCGCCTACGTTTGAATTGGGTTTAGCGAAAGCAGTAGCATCACAGCCGCAAGATCAAGTGATTACCTTGTTATCTGAGACAAGTATTCAGACACTGGCCTTGCGTGATTCAGGCGTATGGCATGAGGCTGATCATGCGCATAATGAATCGATAGACAGCCACGAACTACCTTCAGCCTCCCGTGCTGATCCGCATATTTGGTTAGATACAAATAACGCCATAAAAATCATTCAGATTACACTACAAAAATTGGGTGGTTTAGACCCAAGTTCTATGGCGATTTATCAGCAAAATGCATTAAAATCGATTCAGAAAATCCAATCTTTACAACAAGATAACCTGCAAAACTTAAAGGGCGTTAAAAACAAGCCGTATCTGGTTTTTCATGATGCCTATCAATATTTTGAAGTAGAGCAGGGCTTGAATGCCGTCGGCGCGGTGACATTATCACCCGAGCAAACCCCTAGCTTAAAAGCGCTGTTGGCGATTAAAGAACAAATTCAACATCAAGGGGTGCAATGTATTTTTCATGAACCACAGTTTCGCCCGAAACTGGTTGAGCGCATTGCTGAAGATACACAGATCAAGCTTGGTGTGCTTGATCCTTTAGGGGCTGATCTAAAGGTAGGTGTTGGGCAGTGGTTTGCGTTAATTGGGAGGTTGAATATGAATTTACAGGCCTGTTTGAACGTGGACCAACAATAATGTAAGGTAGCTTATAGGTTATAGTGGAAATTCAAAGTGAGCAGAAAAAAACAAACTATTTTTGAAGATTTATTGGATATTGCGTCTGTATTGCCATGGTGGT
>JAZGFQ010000087.1:0-2596 GCA_036479635.1 Arenicellales bacterium | reverse complement strand
TACTTCTAATCCACAGCGCTTGATACATTTCACAATGTTCTGCGCCGCACTCACGGCACCTGTGATGAGATGCACTTTCGCTTCTAGACGCACGCCACACATACCCAACGGTTGCTTAATTTCATCTTGACCATCAATCACAAACTCTTGTGGCAAGACGTGCAAAATTTGTTGATCATTAGGAATCACCATCGCTTGCGCTGCTTCTAGCACGCGATTCACATCGTCTCGCGTCACCTCGCCATCGCGAATCGCCACTACGCCATGCGAATTAAAGCTATTAATGTGCGCCCCTGCGATGCCTACATACACCGACATAATCTCGCAATCAGCCATCAACTCAGCTTCTTCAACTGCACGCTTAATAGACAAAACAGTCGATTCGATATCTGCCACCACGCCTCGGCGTAAACCCTTAGCAGGATGATGCCCCACGCCGATGATATTCAAGATGTTCTCATCATCGACTTCCGCCACGATTGCCAGCACTTTTGAGGTACCGATATCTAAACCTACGATTAATTTATTATCTGATTTCTTCATGTTATTAGGCTTAATTTAAACCCTCGTTTGCACCAAAACTGGCGACGTTATTTACTTTATAATGGCTGACTGAAAACCCACTTGGGTAACGTAAATCAACCATTTTTATTAAATTAGGCGTTTCAATCAAAGCCTGTTGTCGGCTAGATAAAAATGTTTTTAGTTGCTGACTTGCATTTGATTCCAGCAAGATCATCTCAAAGCCCTTGGCTACTTTTTGGGTAGATTGCTTCCCCGAGTATTGAACCTCTAAGGTATAAAGGTGCTGTTTGCTCAAATGTACTTTCCTTAAATTCAAACCATTTTGAGAAAACAGCTTTGCCCACTGCTGATATTTCTCCCATACCTCAGGCACTTGATCTTTTGGCCCTGATAAATGGGGTAAAATAATATTTTTTGGCAAAGGTAATTCAACTAACTTACCTGTCGTTGTTAGCCAACGCCGTTCACCCCAATGTGCAACAGGTTGATACTCTTCGATATTCACCATTAAAGTATCAGGCCATTGACGACGTATACGCGCCGTTTCCACCCATGGCAAGGTATGTAGCGCACTTAAAATTTTCTTTGAATTCACGCTAAAATAATTGCCTTCAATCATCTTAGAAACCGATTCTGTTAACGTTTTACGGTCAACATGTGCCGCATCGCCCGTAAGTGAAATTTGACTGATATTAAAATACTGTGGGTTGTATAAGCGATCCACCACCAGCACAGAAATCGCACTGAATGCTGCCACGCCCAGCACTAAACTGATGACTAGTTTGAATTTTGCGCTCACGCCCGAGATAGGCGGCGTCATTGAAACCACTGCCTTAGGCATGCTGCACCTCCGACTCACTTCTTCCAATAATTCTAACTTCTGGCTCTAACTGAATACCGCTTTGCTTGAATACTTCTGCTTGGCCTAATTGCATCAAATACTCAATATCAGCGGCACTCGCCTCACCTTTATTGATAATAAAATTGGCATGCTTTTCTGAAAATTCTGCACCGCCCACACTTTGACCTTTCATACCCGCTTCGTCTAATAATTTGGCTGCATATTCATTTTTAGGGTTTTTGAACACCGAACCTGCATTGGCACTTTGCACGGGCTGAGAGGCTGCGCGCGTTTTTAATAGCTCACGAATACGCCTTAATAAATCTAAGCCTTTAATCGGCTTTAATTTAATTTCCGCACCCACTATCCAGTTTTGCTTAGGTAAGTTGACATGCCGATATTGATACTCAATCTCACTTTTATTGAACCAACTTAAATTACCATCGCGATCTAAACATTCGATGCGCGTAATCAATGACCAAGTATCGCCATCATACGCACCCGCGTTCATCGCCACAGCACCGCCAAAACTGCCAGGAATACCCGCTAAAAATTCAGCGCCTTCCAAGCCATGTCTAGCGCAAAACTTTGCCACTTTGGCACTGGTCACACCTGCTTGTGCGTAAACGGTGTCTGCTTTAACTTGCTCAAGCACGCCTAAGCCTTTTAAGGTGCAAATCACCATGCCTTCAACACCTGCATCGCGCACTAATAAATTACTGCCTAGTCCTATCCAATATACTGGCACATTACCTGGTAATTGGCACATCAACTGCACCAATGAAACTTTATCTTGTGGGATAAAAAACAAATCTGCCGCACCGCCAACGCGCCATGAGGTATGTTTGTCCATCGGCTCATCGCGTAAAATATGGCCTTCGATGCCATCAAGGTGGCTTTCTAATGAACGGTGAATTATTCCGTGCATAATCCCTCCGCCACCAAACTGCGTGCATAGCGACCAATATCGCCTGCACCTAAACATAAGAGCACATCACCTGCTTGTAATTGATGCGCTAGCACTGTGCTAGCTTCATCGAAATTTTGTGCGAATGTTAATTCACCACCGCGTGCTCGAACAGCCTTTGCCAGCTCACGGCCATCGGCGCCTTGCGTTGGCTTTTCTCCTGCTGCGTACACTTCAAGCAAAATTAAATTAGGTTGCTCACTGAGTACCTGTGCAAAATCATCTAGTAAAGATTGTGTTCGGCTATATCGATGCGGCTGAAA
>JAZGFQ010000086.1:0-2162 GCA_036479635.1 Arenicellales bacterium | reverse complement strand
CAAGGCACCAGCTGTGATGCTTTGCCTGCCCCGCCTTTTGACATGATTCCTGTGGTGAAATCTGATCGTGGTGGCCAAATAACCTATCATGGAAAAGGCCAGTTGATTATTTATTTATTATTGGATATCAAACGCTTAGGCATAGGTCCTAAAAAACTGGTTAAGCGCATTGAACGGGCGTTGATGGCACTATTAGCTAAGCATAAAATTGTGGCTAACACGCGGCCAGGCGCACCTGGCGTTTATGTGGATGCACGAAAAATAGCCGCCTTAGGCTTGCGCATTAAGCGCGGCATGACGTACCACGGCCTAAGTTTGAATATTGATATGGATCTTGCACCGTTCAATGGTATTGACCCGTGCGGTTATGCGGGTTTAGAAGTGACGCAGTTAGCGGATTTATTAGATAAGGTTCAGCCTAAACACATCACAGATCAACTGATCGATTGTTTAATCGCATCGATATATTCCAGCACTGAAGGCGAGACCTGAGCCTGTTTTAAGCGCTCTGGTGTGCCGATATCTGACCACAGCCCGGAATAAAACTCACCTGATAATTGTTGCGCGGTAATCGCACGTTCTAACACAGGCCGCAGGGCGCGTTTTTGCGGCGCGTAATGCGAGAAGAGCTGTTTATCAAAACAGGCAATGCCGCTGAAGGTTTTTTTAGCCGCTTGGGTATTATCAATCATGCCAGAGGCATTCAAGCCAAAATCACCTTCAGGATGGTGTTCAGGATTATCGATTAACACTAGATGACCATTGACGTTGTTTTTTAGGCAGTCATGCAAAGAAGATAAATCAAAATCACATAATATATCAGCGCTGATGGCAATAAAACGCTGGCTTTGAATTAATGGCAGCGCTTGAATAATACCGCCGGCAGTTTCCAGTGCACCGCCGTGCTCGTAAGAATAATGAATGCTTAAACCATAGCGCTCGCCGTTGCCAAGTTTAGCTTCGATTAGCTCGCCTAAGTGGTGCAAATTAATAATGACACGGCGGTAACCTGCTTGCGCGAGGCGAAAAAGATGTAATTCAATCAGGCTGAAACCTGCAATTTGAATCAACGGTTTGGGCAGGGTATCGGTTAATGGGCGTAATCGATCACCGCGACCAGCGGCCAGTATGATGGCATCCATGGATAAAAGCTTAATTGGGTTGAAATAAACAGGCCATGCGTTAGCATTAAACTGCAATAAACGATATTATACCAGCCTTGAAATTGAGCACCTTCAAATTAATTGAAGTGACTTATAAATCAGTTATTAACTTACGAGACCCGCGACCCTGTGAATACATTAAGGCTTTCAAGTTTTACCTTCCGACGCTCCTTCCTATTTCTTTTCACCAGCGCATTTGTCTCTACGTCTTTAATGGCCGCAGGGAACAATAGTTCCATTGGTTTTGCCGATGAAGCTGTCTGTGCTGTGCCGCGCATCAGCGTGCCGCAAGCCTTGATGGATGCCCCTTTAGGCGACCCAGCTGAGCAAGAAATTGCCTTGGAAGGCAACAAGATGCAGTTGCAAGATAAAAATACCGTGGTGATGGAAGACGATGCTTTTGTCACGCAGGGTAAGCGCGGCGTGTTTGCAGATAAAATCACGTATAAGAAAGATAACTACCAAGCCGTCGTCGAAGGCAATGTGCGCTATTACACGGTCGGTGGTGATGAAATAAAGGCTGATACCATGCGTTTGGAAATTGACACCTTTATTGGTGATGCAACGGGTGGCACGGAGATGCGCTTGGTTCAGCGCGCCTCCATTAAAAAACGCTCAACCACCAATTACATTGAAGATTTCACGCCATTTTCGCCATTTACTAATCGTACAAATTCATCTGCCCCGGTCACTGCGGCAACCACAGCGACAGGCTCACCTGTTGGCACACGTATTTATGCGGATAAAATAGATATTGAAGGCGAAGATTTACAGCGCTTACATAACGCTAGATTAACCCGTTGCCCAGAGGGTGAGGATGTGTTGATTACGGGCAAAGAAGTAGAGTTAGATCATATTGAAGGCGTGGCTTATGCGAAAAATGTCACCGTAAAATTTAAAGGCGTACCGATTTTTTACGCGCCTAGAATGTCATTTCCATTAAACGATGAGCGTAAATCAGGTTTGTTAAGCCCTAGTCTGGGGAACGATGACGTTTCA
>JAZGFQ010000085.1:0-5472 GCA_036479635.1 Arenicellales bacterium | reverse complement strand
AACGAGATTGCCGCGCTTTGCTCGCAATGACACATTGTTTTAGTTTAGATTATTACGAACGTTAGCTAAGGGCGATACTCGAGGGCGACACTTCGCCAAGATCGGAGATTCGCCAAGGCTGAAGATGTAACATTTAGAAGTCAGCACCTGAAAAATGTTTAATAAAATCACACAGTCATTGCGAGCAAAGCGCGGCAATCCAAGGGCGAAAACTCGCCACGAATCGCTCAGAAATAAGCGCTTGAAAAAAAACCTAGTAAGTTCGGTAAGTAGAAAACAAAGCCAAATCAATCAACGCGGTTTTATATTCAGACTCTGCAATATCACCTAAAGCATCAATCGCCGCTTGTGATTCAGATTGAGCAGCTAATTCAGTGTATTCCAACGCACCAGTTTGCGTCACAATCGCTAATACTTCGTCAATTTTATCTACCTGCCCAAGCTCAATCGCAGTTTTAATCACACTGATTTGCTCTGGTGTACCACGGCGCATGGCTTCAATTAAGGGTAGGGTAGGCTTGCCTTCGGCTAAATCATCGCCTGTGTTTTTCCCCATTTCTTCACTGCTGGCTTGGTAATCGAGCAGATCATCCACCAGCTGAAACGCATTGCCTAAGTGCTTGCCGTATTTCCCAAGTGCTTCGAGCATAGTGGCATCGGTATCGGCTAAAATACCACCGAGTTGCGCTGAAGATTCGAACAAGCACGCAGTTTTACGGTAAATCGTTTCTAAGTAAGCGGCTTCTGTGGTTTCAGCAACGTGTGCGTTTAATAACTGCATCACCTCGCCTTCAGCAATTGCGTTAGTGGTGACAGACATCAACTCCATCACTTGCATCTTGCCGACTTTAACCATCATCTCAAAAGAGCGAGAATAAAGAAAATCACCGACTAAGACGCTGGCTTCATTGCCCCAAACATCGTTTGCAGTAGGATTGCCACGGCGCAGAGTTGAGGCATCGACCACATCATCATGCAGTAAAGTGGCGGTATGGATGAATTCAATTACCGCGGCTAAGGTGATGTGATGTTGATCGGTATACCCTAATGCACGCGCACTGAGTAATAAAATTAAAGGCCGTAAGCGTTTGCCGCCACTTTGAATAATATATTCGCCCAAAGTGTTAATCAGCGCGATATCTGAATTCATTTCATCACGAATTAAGCGGTTCACAGCGTTTAATTCATCGGCTAATAATTCAGTGCTATTTGCCAGTAATGCGTTCGACGCTCGCGTTGAGCTTGGTTTAGTGTTTAACGTATCTTGGGTTTGCACAAGGCTTTGAGCAACGGCAGTGTTCACAGGCGTATTCATAGTGTAAATTATAACCAATATAGGCCATTTAAGCTTACATAAAATCTTATCGCTGGCATCTAAAAAACTTGTGTATTGCGCTTATTTTCCTGTCATTTGCTAAGGCTTAAACTTAAAAGCTATAATGGTTTAAGTATGTTTTACTTTAAAGAGGAAGATTATGAAGTTTATTCAATCAAAGCGTTGGGCGTTAATAGCAGGGAGCATGGTGGTTTTTTCTATGTTGAGCGCTGGGCCTGTTCAGGCTTATGACGACACGGAACTAAGTGAAAAACTTAAACAAGTGTTTGCTGTACATGAAGGCAAAGTAGGGCATTTAACCGTCATATTTAAACTGCAAAACCATTATAAAAAATATACCCTTGAGCAAGGCAATAAAGCGATGGCTGTTGCTTATCAAGCAGGGGGTAATGATGTATGGAGCTTTGGTTTAGGGAATGATGCAGATGAAATGGCAATCGATCGTTGTTTGGATTGGCGTATTCGAAACCGAGTAAAGGCAAAATGTAAATTATTGGCCAGAAATAATAAAATTATTCTAAAGAAGTATTAATCGTTTAAAAAGCTTTCACATGCCGTCAGAAATGCTTTGGGTTGTTCGGCATGCAGCCAATGCCCCGCGTTTTGAATTTTTGAGAAGACTGCGCGCGGAAAATGTTGTTTGATGCGGGCATGATGCTTCTCAGTGAGGTAATCAGATTGCGCGCCATGAACGAATAAAGCATCTTGCTCAAACGAAGCCTTATGTTTTTCTTCAAAGGCAGTTAAGTTTGGCACTGAGTTCAATAGCACTTCTAGGTTTGGCCGCCAGTGCCAACGTTGTTCAGGCGCATTAAACGCTAAGTTATGCAGTAAGAAGCTACGCACGCCAAGGCTTGGAATAGATGTAGCCAGTTGTGCATCTGCCTGTGCACGGTTTTCTAATGATTCTAATGGCAAATCAAGCATAGGCTGAATGAGGTGATCAAAATCATGTTGGTAACTGACGGGGGCGATATCTGCGATGATAAGTTTATGAATGCTCACCTGTGCATTGAGCGCTAACTGCATGGCAACCTTTCCGCCCATGCTATGTCCTAACAAGCTTATGTTTTGATGGTCTAAGCCTTGCATGAATTGCTGGACATCCTTAGCCATTACTGTGTAATCCATGTCGTCTGACCAAGGCGACTGGCCGTGATTACGCAAATCTACGCTATAAACCACCCGTTTTTGCGCAAAGCGTTTTGCCAGAGATTTCCAGTTAGCCGATGAGCCTAATAAGCCATGAAGAATGATTAAGGCATCATCTTGCTGCGGCCCACCTTCAATGCGCGAAAATAGCTTCATTTGCTTCTAAAATCGCTTATTTAGCTTTCTTCGGCATATATAAATCAGTAATTGTGCCTTCAAATGCCTCGGCAGCAAACCCGATGGTTTCAGACAACGTTGGATGTGGGTGAATGGTTAAGCCGATATCTGTCGCATCTGCATTCATTTCAATCGCTAAGGCCGCTTCTGCGATGAGATCGCCTGCGCTAGGGCCGACAATGCCACAACCAATCAATCGTTTGGTGTCTTCATCAAAGATGGCTTTGGTGATGCCTTCTTTACGGTTTAAGCTAAGCGAACGCCCGCTGGCAGCCCATGGGAACTTGCCGATGCCATAATTGAGTTTTTGTGCTTTGGCTTCGGTTTCAGTGACGCCCACCCAGGCGATTTCTGGATCAGTATACGCCACCGAAGGAATGACGCGGGCATCAAAACCGCTCTTATGGCCTGCCGCCACTTCAGCGGCGACTTTGGCTTCATGTACGGCTTTATGCGCGAGCATGGGTTGTCCTACCACATCGCCAATGGCGAAGATATGTGCAACGTTGGTGCGCTGCTGATCATCGACTTCAATAAAACCGCGTTCAGTGACGTTAATACCCGCTTTCTCTGCGCTTATTTTTGCACCATTAGGAGAACGGCCAACGGCCACCAATACTTTATCAAATACTTGAGATTCAGGTGCTTTTTTACCTTCAAAGTTTACCTTTAGGCCTTTCTTTAGCGCCTCAATGCCCGTGACACGCGTATCGAGCCAAATGTTTTCGTATTGTTTGTTGATCTTACGCTGTAAAGGCCGTACTAAATCAGGATCTGCGCCAGGAATCAGTGCATCCATCATTTCTACCACGCTGATTTTTGTGCCCAATGCGTGATAAACCGTTGCCATTTCTAGCCCGATGATACCGCCGCCGATGACGAGCATGGTTTTAGGTACATCATCCATCGCTAACGCGCCCGTTGAATCTATCAAGCGAGGGTCGTCATTCGGAAAACTGGGGATTTGAACTGCGCTAGAGCCTGCGGCGATGATGGCGTGTTTAAAACTAATGGTTTGTACCTTGCCATCGTGTTCAATCGCAAGGCTATGATCATCGGTAAAATTAGCCACGCCCTGCATCACTGCCACTTTGCGCTGCTTTGCTAATTGCGCGAGGCCGCCCGTTAGATTCTTCACTAAAGTGGCTTTCCAACTTAATAGCTTATCAGTATCTATTTTCGGTGCAGCGAAACTTAGGCCGAAGGCATCCGCATCCTGTGCTTCTTCGATGACTTTAGCTGCGTGTAATAAGGCTTTAGAAGGAATACAGCCCACGTTTAAGCACACGCCGCCTAGATCAGGATAGCGCTCGATGAGTATTACTTTTTGTCCTAGATCAGCCGCGCGAAAGGCGGCGGTATATCCGCCTGGGCCGGCACCAATGACGACGACATCGGCATCGTATTGCGAATTGTCGGTCGTTGCCGCCGTGGATGTCGACGCTACTGGAGCAGGGCGTGCAGATTCAGATGATTGAGCTGGTGTTTCAGCTGTGGGTTCGGTCGCCTCTGTGGCTTGCACCTCATCACTACTGGCTAAACTGATCTCAATAATTTCATCGCCTGGGTTCATTTCTTGACCGATTTTCGCCAATACTTTGGTGACCGTACCCGCGTGCGAACTGGGGATGTCCATGGTCGCTTTATCGCTTTCAAGCGTTAATAAAGGCGCTTCGATCTTGATGTTATCGCCAACAGAGACCAATATTTCAATCACCGGTACTTGATCAAAATCGCCTAATTCAGGCACTACAATGGTAAGTTTTTTGCTCATGATCTAAGGCCTAAAGTGATAAGCGACGAACGTCGCTGACCAAAGAGATGAGGTGGGACATAAAGCGCGCGGCTTGCGCACCGTCTACGGCGCGGTGGTCGTAGGATAAATCCATCGGCAACATAAAGCGCGGTTGAAATTCTTTGCCATCCCACACAGGTTTCATTTTTGCGCGGGTCACACCTAAAATAGCGACTTCTGGTGCGTTTACGATTGGCGTAAATGCGGTGCCGCCAATACCGCCTAAGCTAGAAATACTGATGCAACCGCCTTTGAGCTCATTGGGTTTAATCTTGCCATCGCGCGCGCGCTGGCTGATGTCCATAATGCTTTCGCTGAGCTCATTGACAGATAAGCGATCGACATGATGAATGACTGGCACCATTAAGCCGTTTGGCGTATCAACGGCAATGCCGATGTTGTAATATTTCTTTAAAATATAGCCCTTACCATCTGCTGAAAGCGATGAATTGAAATGAGGATATTCTTTAAGACATGCTACCAATGCTTTCATTATAAAAGATAATAATGTAATTCTTACACCTTTCTTAGCGGCTTCTTCTTTGAGTGATTGCCGAAACTCTTCAGTGAGAGTGATGTCCGCTTCATCGTGATGCGTGACGTGCGGAATGTTCAACCAAGCACGGTGTAAATGCGGCCCCGAGACTTTCTTGATGCGGCTAAAAGCTTCCATTTCGATTTCGCCAAACTCAGAAAAATCGACTTCAGGAATCGGTGGAATGCCCATGCCTGCATTGCCTGCGGCAGGCAGATTACTCACATTGCTGATCTGATACTTCACCCATGCAGTGACGTCATCACGCAAAATACGGCCTTTAGCACCTGAGCCACGAATTTGTTGTAAATCGGCGCCCAATTCACGCGCAAAACGGCGAATAGAGGGGCTGGCGTGGGCAGGGGCAATGCCCGCGGTAACCGCTGGGGCAGGCATAATCGGCGGCAAGCTGTGCTGTGTGTTGTTTTGTGGGGTAGGTTTAGTTTCAATAGGCGCAGGGGTTGTTACTGCTGTTGG
>JAZGFQ010000084.1:0-6898 GCA_036479635.1 Arenicellales bacterium | reverse complement strand
ATATTCGAAGGCGGCAATACGATAAAAAGTAAGGCTCAATTTGAGGCTGCCATCCAGCGTTTAGAAAATGGCTTTAATCAAAACCTTGAGCCCTATTGCAAAGCTTTATCAATGGCTTTGCAAGGCTACACAGCTTGCCGTGAGAAATCAGGCGAGGCCATCAATGCGAACATTCAGGATATTCACACTCAACTGGATTATTTAATCTACGAAGATTTTCTAGCCGAAGTGTCTTTATCCACTTTACTGCACTACCCACTTTATTTTAAAGCGCTACAAACGCGCCTTGAGCGTTTGGGCTTTGACCCACAAGGCGACAGTAAAAAGATGGCCTTGCTCACGCCTTATTGGGAGAAATATCTACACCATTGGGAGGCGCACCCGCATAACGCACCTTTAGACGCGTATCGATGGCTAGTGGAAGCGTATCGCGTATCGTTATTTGCGCCTACTCTAAAACTACCCGTGACGGTTTCACCTAAGCGTTTGGATAAAGCTTGGGCGGCTTTTCAAGCTTCGATCTAAGCCTTATGTTGGCTTAGTTCAAATGAGCGCGTTGGCGTTTATTCGCAACGCTCCTCGCTGCACTTTTTGCATTCATCGGCGCATCGGTACGCAAGCACGTAGGCAAGCCTTTCATGCCCACGCGCTGATAATCTGTGCGTAAGCATTCAAGCACCGTTGTTTTCTCTAAGCCAAACTCATCTTGCAACGCATCAAACATGAGATCAAACAAACGCTTTAAGCCTATTTTATGCGTCTGCCCTGTGGTGCGGTGCAACCACTCGCTCAAACGCATAAAGCGTGCAAAAGGAGCTGCAGCCAGCACCAGTTCCAAACTGGTTTTAAACCGACCAGAATTGGCGATTAAGTCCCAATAGCGTGCCATGCGTCTTAAACTTTGCATCGTTTCAAAATCGATATCACGCGTCGATAAAATATCATACGGTGGGTTCGGGTTATACACCAACGCATATTCTGCTGTTTTAGCAGCCATGGGCATACCACGCAGGCGTTTTAAAATACCCAATTGAATTTCATCGGGCGCCAGCGCCACTAATTTATCAAAACTATTTGCCATGCTTTGTAGGCTCTCGCCCGGTAAGCCAAAGATTAAATCAGTGTGAATATACGCTGGACTATGTTGGCACAACCACGCTAGATTCAGTTCGGTTTGCGCATTATCTTGCTTGCGCTGAATAATCTGCTGAACCTCAGGGTTAAACGTTTGCACGCCCACTTCAAATTGTAAGCTGCCCACAGGGAATTGCGCAATCATGTCTTTTAAGGCTTGCGGCAAACGATCAGGAATCACCTCAAAATGCAGAAACATATCTTCGCTCATTCTATCGAGAAAGAACTGCATGATTGGCAAACTGACTTTTGTGCTTAGGTTAAACGTGCGATCTACAAATTTGAAATGGCGCGCACCGCGTTGGTAAAGCTTTTCCATTTCAGCTAAAAAGCGCGTAAGTTCAAACGGCTTGGCGGTTTTATCTAAGGCCGATAAACAGAACTCACACTTAAACGGGCAGCCGCGCGAGGCCTCAACGTATAAAATTCGATGCGCCAGATCCGCCTCATTATATAAATAATAGGGCATGTTGATGTCTTTCAAAGTTAAGCTGGGCGAAGGGAATGCCTGAGATTCATCCAACAAAACACGCCGGCACAATGCATAAAATTCACCCTCAGCAGGGCCACTCAACACGTAATCCGCCAGCTGGCAAATCGCTTGCTCGTCTTGCTCATAGCTCACTTCTGGGCCACCTAACACCAACACCACCTCGGGCGCGATTTTCTTAATGAGTGCGGCGGTTTGTAAGCTTAATTCGGCGTTCCAAATATAAACACCCATGCCAATCATTTTAGGCTGCTTGGCTAATAATCGTTCAGCGATATCTAGAGGTCGTTGCTCCAGCGTGAACTCGATGATCTCAGTGCGATCTTCTAGCTCATGTAAATTGGCTTTTAGATATCGCAGCCCAAATGCGGCGTGGATATAGCGCGCATTGAGCGTGGTTAGGAGGATATCGGGGGTCATATATATAAAATGTGCGCAGTTTAAGTTTTAAAATAAGCTGATTTAACAATAATTTAGCACGATATATTCATCATTTAAACGCTAAAAGGTGAATATAAGCCTAATAATCACCATTAAAACTCAATATTTATACCGATATTACGCCATTTTCTTGCGTCTTGATCATTCAACGCGTAAACTTGCCATTAGTAGCTTGAGTGGGTCATAGATATCCAAACCGCTCAAACAAACGGACATTATAACCTTACAAGAGACAATAGAATGCGCCAAGCAAACTTTAAAGTATTGAAATTGACCGCGCTCGCTTTAGCGATCGCAACGACTGGCGGTTGTATTACTGCTAAAACTAACCCAGGTGATAAAGCTGCGATGGCTGCACCTGCACCAGAGAAAGCAGTGGTTGCACCAATGAAGGCCATGGCTGCTGAGAGTTCAGCGGTCACGAGCTACACAGTTGCTAAGAACGATAACCTATGGTGTATTTCTAAGAAAGATGACATCTACGGTACTGCGTTTAACTGGCCTTTGATCTACAAAGCAAACGCTAGCAAAATTAAAGATGCTGATTTAATCTATCCTGGTCAAGTATTCGATATCCCACGTGATGCCAGTCAAGCTGAAATTGATTCAGCAGTTCATCATGCTAAAGCACGTGGCGCATGGGCAGTTGGCCCAACCGAAGCAAGCGATACGGCTTATTTAGGTGGCTAGTACTTTCATTTAGTTTGAAAGTAACTCCCAATAAAGGGCAGCGCATCGCGCTGCTTTTTTATTGCCTATCTAATTTTGTAAAAAAACACTCATTACTTGTCTCTATCTCTTCTTTCATCCCATATATGTAACACTTCTATTTGAGTAGCACAAACACGATAAATATAAGAAAATGGCGTTTTAGGAATCGAAAATTCTCTTATATCGTGAATATCTGTTAGATGACCAATATATGGGTTTTGCTGTAATAAGGCTTCCATGCCATGAAATTGTTTCTGTGCATTTGCACGACCTTGAGGAAAAACAGTTTCATAATAATACCGCATCCAAGCAAAATCACCTGCTGTACTATCAAGATAAACAATATGCATAGCGCTTATTTTTCTGGATAAATATCTATCTTTGGCGACGAAAGTTCAGCATCTGTTCCCCATGAATCTACCCACGTACCCATTGCTTGACTCGAGATAAAAACGCCTTCATCTGCTTTAACAATAGCATCTTGGATTGCCTTGCGTTTATACGCGCGCGCTTGAAGAAAAGAGATGATCGCCTGATTAGCGATATATGACGCTGAACGATCAAGACTACGTGCCTCGCGCTCAAGCTGTGTTTTAATTTCTGAATCAATTCGAAGCGAAAATGGGACCGTTGGCATAATAACCTTTTTACAATGTAATGCTATGTATTACATTGTAATTGAATCTAGACTAATGTCAATCTCAGTAGACCAAGCCCTCTAAGGTTAACTGACTAACTTAGCCAAATTCAGTTCTAAAATCCCTTCTGCACCTGCGGCTTTTAATTGTGGAATTAAATCGCGTGTATCTTCACGCTTTACCACCGTTTCCACCGCCACCCAATCATCCCCGTGTAAGCGATTAATCGTAGGGGCGTGCAAGCTAGGTAACGCCGCCACAATATTATCTAACTTTGCGGTCGGTGCATTTAATTTGAGCAATACCTTATCGCGTGCAGCCATCGCACTTTCTAACATCAGCGCAATATTTTCAATTTTCTGGCGTTTCCAAGGATCTTTCATCGCGGCTTTATTCGCAACAAACACGGTATGTGTGTGTAGTAAGTCTTCAACAATGCGTAAACCATGGGCACGAATCGTCGTACCTGTTTCGGTAATCTCTACCGCCGCATCTGCCAAACCTTCCACCACCTTTGCTTCGGTCGCACCCCAAGAGTGCTGCACATCCACCTTGATGTTTTTATCGGCAAAGAATTTCTGCGTAAACCCCATAAGCTCTGTGGCCACGGTCTTACCTTCTAGATCTTGAATTGACTGGATATCTGAATCGTTTTTTACAATCAATACCCAACGGCACGCTTGATCAGAGGCTTTTGAATAATTTAAGCCGCAAACCTCCACCACATCCGCATTACTTTCTAAAATCCAATCTTGCCCCGTTAAGCCACAATCTAATACGCCACTTTCAACATAAGGGCCTAACTCTTTAGATTTAATCAGCTTACACGAGAGTGTTTTATCATTAACCGTTGGGAAATAATGACGCGAACGCGTAGAAATCTTCCAGCCTGCTTGGTCGAATAATTTTATCGTTGAAGATTCCAAGCTCCCCTTTGGGATGCCGAGTTTTAGTTTTTCCGCCATGTTCAGTAACGCTGATTGTAAAGATTCGTGATTATACCCAAGAATACCGCACATAATTAATATTCATTCACGCACTAAACCCCTTGAATACTAATGATTTGGCCTTATTTTTTATTTCTAACATTAAAGAAAATTGTTTAATGCTTTAATTGCCACAAATTCACATAAATTTGCGGCATCAGCTTGCTAGCGATTACGCTTTGATAACGTTATAATTGCGCGCTTTTCACCGTTCTTGCGCGCTATGTGTGCATCATTTAAGAGGTTTGCTTTCCATGGCTAAAACAGATACTGCCGATAAGAAAAAAGTCGTTAAAAAGGCCGCCGCTACCAAGGCTGCCCCTAAAGTTACCGCTGCTAAAAAAGCAGCTAAAGTAACCACCAAAAAAACGCCGGTTAAAAAAGTAACCAAAAAGAAAGTGGCGGCTAAAAAAGTAGCCGTTAAGAAAAAAGTTGCCTCCAAAAAACGCTTAGACAATGGCGAACTAAGATTGCCACGCGCCTCTGAGCAATCGGCGATGAAAAAAATGATCCTCAAAGGTAAGTCTCAAGGTTTCTTGACTTACGCTGAAATCAACGATCATCTGCCTGAAGATATGCACGACACCGACCAAATTGAGGCGGTGGTGAAAATGATCAACGACATGGGCATCGAGGTTTTCGATAAAGTGCCTGATGCCGATGAAATTCTTTTAAGAACCGATAACCCTGAAGATGCGGAAGTGGTTGAAGAAGCCGAAGCCGTGCTAAAAACAGCGGTTGAAAGTGAGTTCGGCCGCACCACTGATCCCGTGCGGATGTATATGCGCGAAATGGGCACGGTTGATTTACTCACACGTGAAGATGAAATTCGCTTAGCCAAGCGTATTGAAGCTGGCTTAAAGCAGCGTAATGAGGCCGTTTCTAACTGCCCGCGTGTGATCGAAGAAGTGATCAATATCGTTGATAGAATCGCGAAAGAAGACATGAAACTGACTGACTTTCTGGTTGATTTCATTGATCCAAACGAAATTATTCCTGACATCATCCTGCCGCCTCAGCCAGGCGAGAATGACGATGTGCCTGAAAAAACGGGGCCAGACCCTGAAGAAGCCGCTAAGCGTTTCAAGAAAATCAAAACGCTGTATCGCAACTATCTAAAAATCATTGAAACTGAGAGTAATATCTCAGAGAAAGCCCACGATCAAATGAAAAAGATTGCGGACGAAATGATGCAGCTTAAGATCACTCCCGTTCAAATCGAAAAACTGAACGACATCATGCGCGGCTCGTTAGAGAAAAACCGTAAGCTTGAACGTAAAGTGGCGGGCATGTGTATCTCAAAATGCAAAGTCCCTCGCGAGACTTTCAAAAGTGTTTTCTTAGGCAGCGAAACGGATGAAAACTGGGTGGATAGGCTCATCGAAACAGAGCCAGCAGCTAGCAAAACCTTAAATGTATACAAAGAGCGCTTAAAGCTACATTCACGCCAAATGCGCAACATCGAGCTCAATATGGGCTTGCCGATGCCAACGTTAAAAGACATCTCACGCCGTATGTCGATTGGTGAAGCCAAAGCTCGTCGCGCCAAAAAAGAAATGGTGGAAGCGAATTTACGCTTAGTAATTTCTATCGCTAAGAAATATACCAATCGCGGCCTACAATTCTTAGATTTAATTCAAGAAGGCAATATTGGCTTAATGAAGGCCGTGGATAAATTTGAATATCGCCGTGGTTATAAGTTTTCAACTTACGCGACTTGGTGGATTCGACAAGCGATCACGCGCTCAATCGCAGACCAAGCGCGCACCATCCGCATTCCAGTACACATGATTGAGACCATTAATAAACTCAACCGTATGTCACGCCAAATCATGCAGGAAAAAGGCCGTGAGGCCAAGCCTGAAGAATTGGCTATCTTGATGGAAATGCCTGAAGATAAGGTGCGTAAGGTCTTAAAAATCGCCAAAGAGCCGATCTCAATGGAAACGCCAGTGGGCGATGACGACGATTCGCACTTAGGTGATTTCATCGAAGATAAGAACATCACTGCACCCGATGAATTTGCAACCAACATCGGCCTTAAAAACGCCACCACCGAGATTTTAGAAACGCTCACCGAGCGCGAAGCTAAGGTTTTACAAATGCGTTTTGGTATCAACATGAACACTGACCACACCTTAGAAGAAGTGGGCAAGCAGTTCGATGTTACGCGCGAGCGTATTCGTCAAATCGAAGCCAAGGCATTACGCAAACTTCGCCACCCTAGCCGCTCAGAATTGTTGAAAAGCTTTTTAGAATAAAACCCCTTCTTAGAAGTTTACCTCAGAGGCCGCTCTGGGGTAACATCGCCCGTGTTCGCTTCCTAGCGAACTGCCCAAAATACGGGCCTGTAGCTCAGCTGGTTAGAGCAGTGGACTCATAATCCATTGGTCCTAGGTTCAAGTCCTAGCAGGCCCACCATTTTTTTCTTTAATATCAATATTCTACATCATTATTAGCATATGCATATTGGCCCACATCACTAATATTTTCATTTG
>JAZGFQ010000083.1:0-2626 GCA_036479635.1 Arenicellales bacterium | reverse complement strand
ACTTCGAAACACCTCACGTTCAATATAATCCACACCGAGTTTGCTCAGCTCATGGTAATGGGTTAAATCATAGGCGCGCGCGTATATTTTTAAGTTAGGGAAATAATGTTGCGCGGTTTTAACAATGCTAGTGATGGTGTTGCGGTCATCCACCGCTACCACCAATAATTTAGCATCGCCTGCGCCTGCTACAGCCAGTAAATCTTCTCGCTTGGCATCACCAAAAAATATTTTAAAGCCAAAGGTGCGCACGCGTTCGATATGTGTGGCGCTATGGTCTAGCACCGTGGTGGGGATTTTATTGGCTAATAAAATGCGCCCAACAATCTGCCCTACTCTGCCAAAGCCTGCGATGATGACGGGGTTATGTTGATCTTCAAAATCATCTGCAGGCGCTTCTGCTTCTATGATTTGAAACTTAGGTTGTACGATCTTTTCATTAAAGGCCATTAAAATGGGCGTTAATACCATTGATAAAGCGATAACAACGGTTAAGGTTTCTACAATGCCTTGTTCTAGCACATGGCTTTGCGTGGCTAAGGAGAGCAATACAAACCCAAACTCACCGCCCTGCGCCAAAGCAAAGGTGAACCAATAACGGTTGCCGCCATTCACGTGGAATACTTTAGCAATCACCCATAAAATAACAAATTTAATCGCTACCAAGGCCAGCACAAAACCAATGATTTTGATGGGTTCTTGCCCAATTAAACCAAAATCAATCGCCGCACCCACTGAGATGAAAAACAAGCCTAATAACAAGGCTTTGAATGGGTCAATATTCGCTTCAAGTTCGTGCCGATATTCGCTGTTCGCCAACACCACGCCTGCCACAAACGTGCCTAAGGCTGGTGAGAGCCCCACGCTTTGCATCAGCAAGGCAATACCAATCACCAAGAGTAGCGCCAGCGCAGTAAACATTTCACGCAAACCGCTCACGGCAATAAACCGAAACACAGGCCGCAAAACATAGCGCCCCAGCACGATAATCATTAACACTGCCGCGATATCAACCAAAGCATGTTGCCATGCCGATAAATGCAACAACCAACGGCTGCCACCGTGGGTAGCAACCTCGGCTGTGCCCGCCGGCATGAGCGCCAATAAAGGTAATAACGCGATGATCGGGATCACAGCAATATCTTGGAACAATAACACCGCAAAGCTGGCCTTGCCCGCTTCGGTGGACATCATGTTTTTTTCGTTTAAGATTTGCAAGGCAATCGCGGTGGACGATAAAGACAACACCAAGCCAATGGTTAAGGCCGTTTGCCACACCATGCCAAACAACATTGCTAACGCGGTTATCACGGCGGTGGTTAATATGACTTGTAAGCCGCCTAAACCCAGAATCGGTACGCGCAAGCGCCAGAGCATTTCAGGTTTGAGCTCTAAGCCAATTAAAAACAGCATCATCACCACGCCGAATTCAGCAAAATGCATGACATCCGCGGGTTCTGCGACCAACCCCAATACAAAGGGGCCAATGACCGCGCCTGCAATCAAATACCCTAGCACTGAGCCCAAGCCTAAGCGGCTGGCAATCGGTACGGCAATCACGCCTGCGGCGAGGAATACAAAGGTTTGTAATAAAATATCCATTAGTGCGCCATTTTTATAATTTGCAGAGGTTTTTGATAAAATTCTCTTGTGCCAGCCAGCATACCATAAGTAATATCCATATTTCTTTGCTGTTATTTATCTGAACCACCATGAAACACTACACCGCTGTAAATGCCTCTGATTGTGGTTGGTTATCCATATTAGATGAACAAGCACATTACCCTGCTTTGCAAGGCGAGCAAAGCTGTGATTGGCTCATTATTGGTGGAGGTTATACCGGCTTAAGTGCCGCACACCGCCTAGCGGAACTATGCCCTGAAGATAAAGTGATTTTAGTCGATGCTGAAGGCATTGGCGAAGGCGCAAGCGCACGAAACTCAGGCTTTATTGTTGATTCCACGCTCAATGACGGCCAAGCCAGTCACAGCGCAGCTGAAGCTTATCTTAAAAAATATCAACTTAATTTAGCAGGTATGGCCAGATTAAAAAGCCAAATTAAACAGTTTGATATTGACTGTGATTGGGATGAATCAGGCAAATATCACAGCGCGCATACGCCTAAAAACTTTAAAACACTTGAAGCCTTTGATCGCTTTTTAGATCAGCTTAACATTCAACATAGCCTGCTAGACCAAACTGCGTTAAATAAACGGCTGGGTATCAATCATTATCAAATGTCGGTGCACACCCAAGGCGGTGTGTTAATTAACCCAGCGGGCTTGTCGCAAGGTTTGGCTAAGGCATTGGCTCAATATGAAAATATTGCGCTGTTCTCAAATTCGCCCGTGCTGAACATGACCGCTGGCAAGCCTAATACCGTTCAATGTACGCAAGGCAGTATCAAGGCAAAGCGTGTGATAGTAGCCGTGAACGCATTGATGCCACGTTTAGGCTATAAACCGCAAAATGTGTTCCCACTCACGCTCTCAGGTGGTTTAACGCGGCCATTAACGGATTCAGAATATGCGGCACTCGGCAGGCCTGAACCTTGGGGCGTGTTATCCGCGGTGCCGATGGGCGCGACGGTTCGGTTGACCAACGATAAGCGCATTTTGTTGCGTAA
>JAZGFQ010000082.1:0-15574 GCA_036479635.1 Arenicellales bacterium | reverse complement strand
ATCAATGAAAATAACGCCACCGTGATCACGGCGATTATTCACCCAACCATTAACAGTAATGGTTTCGCCTAACTGTGTTTGGTTTATCTCGCCGCAATAATGTGTTCGCACGTCAATACCTCTATGTTTATCTTGTTGGGTTTTATCTGTTGGGCAGTGCTTAAGCTGCTTTCGTTTTTGTGGTGCCGCTTTTCGCCGCGCCTTTAGTATCTGATTTAGATGCTTTTGCCGCATCAGGCTTGCCGCTCTGGCCGCCCTCGACCGCCTTCGCCTTGCTACCGCCATTTTTGAAATCTGTCTCATACCAGCCCGTGCCCTTTAATTGAAAGGCCACCGCCGATATTTTCTTTTTCAGCGTCTCGCCATTACACTCAGGGCAATGAATCAAAACATCATCAGACATTTTCTGTAAGGCTTCTAGTGAGTGATCACAAGCGGTGCATTGGTATTCGTAGATAGGCATGGTAAATAAAGTTTAAAGTGATTTGATCAATATTGGGGCAGAAAGTTATTATTCTAGCCAGCCATTGCACACAACTCATAAAGTGCAAAATTATGCGCGCAGATTATATATGAATGTCAGGCAGTTCGTGCCGCAGATTAATCTCGGTATTGCGGGTCACGCGCATCGCCCACCCACGCTAAATCATCGTCATCGCTGTCGATACGTTGGCCCTGTCTATCGACCACACGATGACCAAACACCATCGCTTCATCAATATCGGCGGTTGCACCAATATGCGTGTGTTCAAACACCATTGAATGCTTGATTTTCGCACCCTTGCGCACCACACAGCCATGTGAAATCCAAACAGGGCCAATCAACTCTGCACCTGCTTCAATCGTGGTGTTCGAACCGATATAAATCGGCCCTTCGGAACGAATCTCATCCCACTCTGCATTCACATTCAAACCTTGCCAAATCTGTGCTTTTACTTCTTTACCCGGCATTTCAATACTGCGCATCTCGCCCTTCATTAAGCGCTGATTAGTCTGCCAATAATCATTGAGCTGGCCGATATCTATCCATGTAAATGGCAGATTAATCGCTTTAAAGGGCAAGCCTAAATCGACCACTTTAGGCAATAACTCACTGCCGATATCATAGGCTACACCGCTCGGAATCAAATCAATAATATCAGGCTCAAAGAAATAAATACCCGTGTTCACTAAATTCGATTGTGCATCTTCCATTGCAGGTTTTTCTTGGAACGAGGTGATTTGCCCGTCGTCATCACAGACCACCACGCCGTAATCAGAGACTTTCTCAGGCTTAACTTTATACGTCACAATCGATGCCTTCGCACCTGATTGCCAATGCAAGCGCACCGCTTTGGTTAAATCAATATCAATAATCGCATCGCCACATATAATTAACGTGGTGTCATCAAAAAACTGCCCAAACTCTTGAATGCGTTTGATGCCACCAGCGGAGCCAATCGGCTCTGCCACCACTTCGCCATTCTCAATGCGCCCTTCAAAAGAATAACCAATCTCGACGCCCCAGCGCCGCCCATCACCGAAATACTCTTCAATGCGATGCGCCTGATGGCTGACGTTAATCATGATTTCATTAAAACCATGCTTGGCCAGCTCTTCGATTAGATATTCCATCACAGGCTTACCAATCACGGGAATCATCGGCTTAGGCAAGCGATGCGTTAAGGGTTGAACGCGCGTGCCTTTGCCTGCGGCGAGAATCATTGCTTTCATTTAATTATTCTTCTATTTTATTTAAACTAATTCGGGGTGAAGTTTAGAGAATTTTGCCATTAATTCAACGGTATTCTCAACGTGTTCTTCATCTTTAGGAATGCAATCAACTGGGCAAACTTCCACACATTGCGGCTCATCAAAATGCCCTACACATTCAGTGCATTTCGCCCAATCAATTTCGTAAATTTCTTCGCCCATATATATAGCATCATTCGGGCATTCGGGCTCGCACACATCACAGTTGATGCAATCGTCATCTATTTTAAGCGCCATGTTTAGTTATGCAAACTTTGCTTGTAAAGCTGTATAAACTAAAGGGTGCACAAACTGGGACACATCACCGCCCAAGCGGCCAATTTCTTTGACTAACGAGGCTGAGGTAAAAGTATGGCTTTCTGAAGGGGTTAAAAATACCGTTTCGATATCCGAGTTCAAACGCCGATTCATCGACGCTAATTGAAATTCAAATTCAAAATCCGAGACCGCGCGCAAACCACGCAAAATCACGCTGGCTTCCATCTCTTGTGCAAAATCGACCAACAAGGTGGAAAAACCCACCACTTTGGCGTTTTCATGCTTAGATAACACCTCTGTTGCCAATGCCACCCGCTCATCTAGCGTAAACAAAGGCTGCTTGGCATTGCTTTGTGCAATCGCTACAATCACTTCGGGAAACATTTTTAAACCACGTTTTACTAAATCAACGTGACCATTGGTTAATGGGTCAAAAGTACCCGCGTAAATCGCGCGTTTGGGCTGCTGGCTCATGATGCTTTTATTGGCTCTTAAAGAAAAGGTTAAGTCTGATAAAGGCTGTATTTTACCCCACCGCGCTGCGCACTTTTCAACACTTGCCAAGCGTCGGGTAAATAAACAAGATCTCGATCGGAGGCGTGTTCCATATAAACCAAGCCTTCTGGGGCGATTAAATCATGCTTTTCGAGCTGATAACAGGCTTTTCCAAGCTCATCAGTAGCGAATGGTGGGTCTAAAAACACCAGATCAAAAGATGCTTTGGCCGTAGATAGATACTTCAAACCTTCGCATGAAGTGATTTTAATCTGCCGCCCACGATCTATTAATTTCTGATTTTGTTTCAGCGCCTTAACTACCACAGGGTTTTTCTCCACCAACACTGCACTGGCCGCGCCGCGCGAGACCGCCTCAAAGCCCAGCGCGCCACTGCCTGCATATAAATCTAAACAACGCGCGCCATGAATATAAGGCATCAACCAATTAAACACGGTTTCGCGCACCGCATCGGGTGTGGGCCGCAGCGCGTTAGCATTCGGAAATGCCAGCCCACGGCTGCGCCACTTACCGCCTATAATTCTTACTTTACCTGATTTCAATTTATGTCTCGCTTAAGTACCATCAAAACCTAACGCTCTGCATTTAAGCATCTATAAAAGACGGTTCAACATCTCATATTAACGAACAGCCCTGCTAACGGTTACGTATTGATGCTGTGCATACCTCAACGAGCTAGGCAAGCCCATGCTTCTTTTACAATTTAGTTAATAGGGCTGTAACAATTTAATGAACAACCATTAATTCCCAACTTTTAAGCAAGCCAGTACTGCTACCTGAGCCTAAACTTTTCGTGACCGTTAATGTCCAATCACCTTCAAAGACAATGTTATCAAAGCTGGATAAAAGCCCGTCAGGTTTATATTCAACATCCGCAGTATAGGCAGGAGTACCATTACCACAACCAGATGATTCACTCAGCGTAGCAGAGTCAGTCAAAGTGTTATCGATATTCGAACCCGTACAAAAAAGATTAAAACTGATCAAGCTTACTGTGGTTGCGCCTTTAGAAAGACTGACGACTAATCCCCCAATAGCGCCTTGGTCAATGTCTAAATGCACCATAAGGTCTTTAACGTTGCCATTGTCAGCAGGCACTGAAATGATGTCAGTGATACTACTGCCTATCGTAGCGGGTATAAGCTTATTCGCTTGGCGTTTAAATGACAAATTGCAATTAACCTTATTACCACTCGATACGTCTACAGGTGAAAAACTAAGTGTTGGGTTGGTGCTGCAATCAAACGCATTGTTGGAAGATATAGTTGAATCGCTGCCGATATCGCTAGTGGTTAAGGTATCAAACCCTGTTATTTGAGTGAGTAGATTATTACCTTTGATCTTAAGCTCACCACTCACGGTGTTTAGCAATGGAAAGCCTGCCAGCATCAGCATTGAATCGTTATTATCAAACACAAAGCTGCCCACTTGGGTCAGTGCAGCGAAGCTGGGCGTGCTGCTTAGTTGAGCATTATTGGATATCTTAAGCTCAGCACTTACGGTGTTTAGCAATGCGTAGCCCGCCAGCATTTGCATTGAATCGTTATTATTAAACAAAAAGCTGCCCACTTGGGTCAATGCAGCGAAGCTGGGCGTACTGCTTAGTTGGGCATTATTGGACATCCTAAGTTCACCACTTACGGTGTTTAGCAATGGGAAGCCCGTCAGCATTTGCATTGAATCGTTATTGTCAAACAAAAAGCTGCCCACTTGGGTCAGTTCAGCAAAGCTGGGCGTGCTGTGTAATACGTCATTACTTTTGATCTTAAGCTCACCACTTACGGTGTTTAGTAATGGAAAGCCCGTCAGCAATTGCATTGAATCGTTATTGTCAAACAAAAAGCTGCCCACTTGAGTCAGTGCTGGAAAGCTCGGCGCGCTGCTTAGTAGGTTATTATTGCGTATTTTAAAATCACCACTCACGGTATTTAGTAATGGGAAGCCCGCCAGCATCTGCGTTGAATCGTTATTTTCAAACAAAAAACTGCCCACTTGAGTCAGTGCAGGGAAGCTCGGCGCGCTGCTTAGCAGATTATTTGAAGTTAATTTTAGCTCACCACTAATAGATTCAAGCCGTGAGAAACCATCAATATTCTCTATGTTTGTATTTACAATATCTAACCTATCAATCTCAGTTAAACAATCAAATCCACGTAATTGCGTTTGAACGTTATTATTGGTTAGTTTTAACTCACCCTTAATCGTAGCGAGCTGATTTAGCGGTTCAAAATCGAGTTCTTCAGTAGGGGCAAGCACTAGATTGCCGCTTACTATCTGGCTTACGCCCCTAAGCGCTTCTACATCAGCCTGTATACTGAGGGTTTGATCGCCCGTGACGGTACTGCCTGGAAAGCATTCTTCATCTAATAAAAGAAAAAGGATGGGTGTAATGTTGGTGTTTTGCGCTAGTGCCAAAGGATTGAATGCCACGGCAATGCAAACCATGGCGCACTGAATGAGTGTTTTAATTGAAAATTTCATTGTTTTCCCTATAGCTTTTTTCCAGTTATGCTCTTATTACTTGAATTCACTCGTTATATTTAGCTGAATCTAAACAAAATCAAAGGGCCATGAACCACTCTCCACTTTATGTTTAATGTAATTTTCTAGGTTTTGAGTCAAGCATACCTTCATAATTCATGCCTAATAACAATGTTTGTCGTTAGAAAGTATATCAAAAATATTAAACTATGAAAAGTGACACCTAAGCTAGAGCTTTCATAGTTTTGCACGCAAGGCAATGGTAGGATACGCGCTTAAATTTTAGCTTTATTTTCCTGCACCCAAATGAACGAAAAACCTAAAGGCGGTTTATTCAGCCGCCTCAGAAAAACCCGCGAAAGCTTTAGTTCGGGTTTAAGCAGCTTATTCAAGCCCAGCGTTAAATTAGATGCCGCTTTATATGATGAGATCGAAGATCAGCTCATCATGGCGGATATCGGCATAGAGCCTGCGCAGCGCATTACGCAAAGCCTGCGCGAGAAAGCTAAGGCCGATAAACTGCAAAACGCCGATGAGTTACTTAACACCTTAAACGCTTTAATCAGCGAAATTTTAAGCGCTGTCGAACAGCCTTTAAACATCACCACGCAACAGCCATATGTGATTTTGATGGTGGGCGTAAACGGCGTGGGTAAAACCACTACCATTGCAAAAATTGCGCGACATTTAAAAAACCAAGGTAATAAAGTGATGTTGGCTGCGGGCGATACATTTCGCGCAGCGGCCATTGAGCAATTACAGCAATGGGGCGAGCGTTTAGAGGTTCCCGTCATCGCGCAGCAACACGGCTCGGATGCAGCGGCGGTAGCGTTTGATGCTTATCAAGCTGCCCTTAGCCGAGGCATGGACGTACTCATCATCGATACCGCTGGCAGGCAACATACTCACGGCGATTTAATGGAGCAACTGGCTAAAATGACGCGCGTATTGCAAAAAGCCGCACCTGATTTACCGCATGAAGTCATGCTCACCGTGGATGCCGCTACGGGCCAAAATGCTTTATCTCAAATCGAGCATTTTAAAGAAATCGCAGGCGTGACCAGCTTAAACGTCACCAAACTAGACGGCACCGCCAAAGGCGGCATTATCATCGCCATGGCTGAGCAATATGGCTTGCCGATTCGTTTTATTGGCGTGGGCGAAGGCATGGATGATTTACGGCCGTTCAATGCCAGTGATTTTGCTAAAGCCTTATTGCCCGATGCCTTGGGTGAAAACGATGAAGACAAACAAGCTGATATAAGCTAGCCCGTGATTCGTTTCAGCCATGTTTCCAAGCGCTACCCAGGCGGTTTTGATGCTTTAAAAGCCATTTCATTTCATCTTGAACAAGGCTCGATGAACTTTCTAACGGGGCATTCCGGCGCAGGTAAAAGCAGCCTATTGAAACTCATCACCCACAGCATCAAAGCCACGCGCGGCGAGATTTTGGTGGATGATCAAAATATCTCACGGCTTAAAAACCGCGACATCCCCAAATATCGGCGTAGCTTGGGCTGTATTTTCCAAGACCATAAACTTTTATATGATCGCAGCGTGTTTGATAACGTGGCCCTGCCCTTAATCATCTCAGGGCTATCCAGCTGCGAGATTGCCAAACGCGTACGCGCTGCATTAGATAAAGTCAGTCTGCTTGATAAAGAAAAATCCATGCCGATCACCTTATCAGGCGGCCAACAGCAACGCGTGGGCATTGCACGCGCGGTGGTCAACTCACCCAAAATTTTACTGGCCGACGAGCCTACGGGCAATCTAGACACCGAGATGTCAGATGAAATCATGCGTTTGTTTTATGAGTTCAACCACCATAACGTGTTATTGCTCATCGCCACGCATGACCCGCGCTATATGAAAGACCCAAACGCGCGTATTCTCACTTTAGCGCAAGGCAATATTATTGCAGGCGGGCTAGAAGATAATGATTCTGCCAATGCGCCCTCGGCCCAACCCTTAGAATGAGCATGAAATCTAAGCACCTAAAAAAATACGCCACGGACTCGCTCAGCAACTGGCTTCGCCGCCACTTACAGGTGTTTTTCTACACCTTGGGGCAATTTGCGCAAAACAGCATTAATACGTTGATGACGATCTTAGCGCTGGGCATTGGCTTTAGCATTCCCGTGATTATGTTCAGCGTGGTCGATAGCGTCTCCAACCTAGGCGGACAATGGCAAGAACGGCCACAGATCACCTTATATCTAGACGCGGGCATTAAAGATGCACAAATCGAAAGCTTAAAAACCACGCTCGCCTCTGATGAACGCTTGGGCGAGATACAATTCATTTCAGCCGAGCAAGGTCTAGCTGAATTTAGCGCACAGCATCAATTTCAAAGCGCGCTCGAGCTATTAGATGAAAACCCCTTGCCGCATGTGTTTGTAGTCTTCCCCATTAACGCCACCGATACCGCCAGCATTGCCGAGCTCACCACCTCATTAGGCGTATTAGAGGCCGTTGCCAGCGCGCAATATGATTTTGAATGGTTGCAAAAACTCAGCGCCTTAATCAGCTTTTTAAAGCGCGCGGTGGTGGTGCTTGCCAGCATCATCGCCATCGGCTTATTATTATTAATCGCCAATACCATCCGCTTAGAAATCAGCGCACGGCGCGATGAGATTGACATCACCGATCAACTCGGCGGCTCACCTGCTTTCATCGCACGGCCGTTTTTATACATGGGCTTCTTAGAAGGTTTTTTCGGCGGTATCATGGCGTTATTCATTTCCGCCATCGTGCTTGGCCTCCTCAGCGCGCCTTTATCTCGCCTAGGCGAACTTTATGGCTTTGGCTATGATTTACCTTTATTTAGGTTGGACATTGCATTGTTATTATTAACCTTAAGCGGCCTACTCGGCTGGATTTCTGCTAAATTTACCGTGAGCCAACACCTGAGAACCTTACGCCCTGAATGACCACCCAAACCAAAAACCTGACCTTAAGCCTAGCCAATCAACGCTGGCATCTTGCGCTGGACTGGCAGTATCAAACCTTGCTGGAAACTTTAACCGCGCTGGAGCTGAGCACTGCGCAATTAATCTGGCAAGATTTCAAAACATCGTTAACGGCGCATATTGAATTTGAGCATGAACATATCGAGCCCTTAGCCGAAGCATTGCCTGACGAGGCCAAACTTGATAAAACTAGATTTGATGTCAATATCTTCAAGCTCATTCAAGCCGACCACCTCATTTTAAACCGTTTATTGATCAAAGTAGACACCGCCTTAAACGAGATTCGAAACGCTAAAAAACCACGCACTGAGCTAGTGCAACAGCTCAATATTCTCATCAAACTTCGCAATGTTTTAGAGCATCATGATTTGCGCGAAGCTGAAAACCTTTACCCTGCTTTAGAGGCTGAGATAGATGCTGAAACACTCGCCGCATTAGCCGAGAAAATGCAGCAAACTCAAGACGCGCTAAGCCAGAACTTGCCAACATTTGCATGAACCCAGCGGTTTTAGAAGCATTAGCGCAAGGTGCAACGGTGGTCACGTCCACCAACCGCTTAAGCTATGAAATTAAGGCAAGTTATGACGCTTTGCAAATTCAACAAGGCTTGAGTGCCTGGCCAACCGCCAATGTTATCACCTGGAACAGTTGGCTAAATGACTTATGGCAACGCCATAGCGCGCGCACGTTCAGCCCGCTGACTTGCTTAAATAATCAACAAGTTGAGCAGTTGATTATCGACATCATTGCGGCTGATCTAAAAACCTTTGATCAAAAAAACCAGCAACACACCGCAGCCTTATGGAACACCGCCGCGACCGCAAAAACGGCATTGGACGCTTGGGAATTGTGCCATCAATGGTTCATTTCTTACGCCGCGCTTAAAGACAGCCCACACGCGGACCACGCGCGTTTTGGTGCATGGGCCAATGCACTCCACGCCAAGCTGCGCAAGCATGATTGGATCAGCCCGATTCAAATCAGTTCGATTTTAATCAAAGACGCTGCGCCTGAGATTAACCGCACACTCTTATTTGGCTTTGATCATTTTGATGCGCAACAACAAGCGTTCATTACTCACTTAAGCGCACAGCAAAACTTTCAACACATTCCAGCACCGCAAGCTACGCCCAACACAAACAATATCGCGCGCTATGTTTTTGCTGACACTCAAGATGAATGGCAACACATTGGCGCATGGGCACGCGGCAAGCTCGAGCAAAACCCTAGCCTCAAAATTGGCATTATCACGCCTAATATCCGCCAGATTAAAGCCCTTGCCAGCCAAGCCCTGCGCGAACAACTTTGTCCTGATTATTTTCTAGAGGCGCGCCCTGAACCTTTCCACTTTTCACAAGGCCAAGCACTGGTAGACGTGCCTTTGATTAAAAGCGCCTTTGAATGTTTGGATTTACTCGGCCAAATAGAATTTAAGCAATTAACCCCAACCCTGCTCTCTCCTTATTGGGGCAGTGCAGATGAACAGTCTTTTCGGGCACAACTGCAAATTGACCTACACACTAAAATTGCGTATCGGTTTGATGTCTATGAACTCATTCGAGCGACAGATTCTGACCCAGATAACCCCTTGAGACAGGCCTTCATCGACAAGCTACAAGCCGTGCAAACCCTCAAAAAAATGCATCAAGGCCAGCACCCTTTAGGCCATTGGCGCGAGGTATTTAACCAATGTTTAGATGCCTTAACTTGGCCGATTTCTGCGCTCGACAGCGCTGATTATCAAGCGCATAAGGCTTGGATAAGCACGTTAAGCGATTGGGTTGGTTTAGATAAAGTCTGCCAGCCGATGTCTCTCACCCACGCCTTACAAAGTTTAAAACGGCACTGTCAGCAAAGCCAATTTCAAGCACAAGCCTTAGATAACGCGCCTGTGCAAATCATGGGTGTGTTAGAGGCCAGCGAACTTGAGTTTGATGCTGTGTGGTTAGCTGGTTTTAGCGAGGCTGAATGGCCCGTTAGACCTCACGCCAACCCGTTTATTCCAATCCAAATTCAATGTGACAAGGGTATTCCTGATGCCTCTATTCACATTCAAGCTGAGCATGCTTCGATCAAAACGCAGCAATTACTCGCGCTGTGTGATGAGACTCATATCAGCCACGGCCAACTTGAAGGCGATATTCAGCGTGCCATCAGCCCTTTATTAGCCGATATTCCAATCGCTAAAAACATTCTGCCTCAGCCTTTTAATTTGTATCAGCGTATTCGCGCTGCAACACCTGAGCTTAATCACCAAGCTGATGATATTGGGTTACCAATGATCGTTACAACCTCCGAAGATAATAATGAGCACACAGGCGGAACAGGCATCATCAAAAGCCAAGCGGCTTGCCCTTTTCAGGCATACGCCAAGCATCGTTTAATCATTCGAGAAACAAATATCCCCGAGGCGGGCACGGATAATTTAACGCGCGGCAATTTCTTGCATGAAGTGCTCGCCTCTTTTTGGGATGGAACCAAGACGTCGCAAAACCTGCATGAACTCATCATACAAAACCAATTAGAAAGCCGCATAGCAAAGCACGTTGATAGATATCTTCAAAAGCGCACCCAACTCAGCGGCCTAGAGGATGGCTTTAAACAGGCCGAAGCAAAACGCTTAAACGCACTGATGCTCGAGTGGCTACAACTCGAAGCCAAGCGCCCCGCGTTTCAGGTTGAAGCCAGCGAACAAGTAATGGAATACACTTTAAACGGTTTAAAACTTAGTTTTCAACTGGATCGCGTGGATCAATTATTAGCGCGCGATGGAGAAACACGCACGGCGATTTCGCGCATGGTGATGGACTATAAAAGCGGCGAATGCAATATAAAACACTGGGCGACTGAACGCCCCGCTGAACCACAGATTCCCTTATACTTTTTAGCGCTTGAAGCACAATCTGCACAAAGCGTGGATGCGCTGGCATTTGGGCAGGTAAAAACCCATGAGTGCGCTTTCGTGGGCAGCACGCGGCTTGCAGATATATTGCCTGAGGTTAAGCACCTAGACAAACTCGATAGGCGCGGCCAATTCAAAAAAGACTTTGAGCATTGGGCTGATCTCATGCCCATTTGGAAACAACGGCTGGGCGCATTAGCAGAAGAAATCAAATTGGGAGGCGCACATGTTGACCCAAAAAACAGCCAGAGTTGCGAGTATTGTGATTTCACCCCTTTGTGCCGAATTCACACGCGAGACCGCATTGACGATGAAGAGGAGCAAGACTATGACGCTGATTGATGCCGCTGCTCGCGCTAAAGCGTTAGACACCACACAGTCTTTCATCGTTCAAGCACCTGCGGGCTCAGGTAAAACGGGTTTATTGATTCGGCGTATCTTAAAGTTATTGCTGATCGTTGAAAAACCAGAAGAAGTATTGGCGATCACCTTTACCAAAAAAGCCACCGCCGAGATTCGTGCGCGGGTGTTTGAGGTGTTGCATAAAGTCGAGCATGACGAAGCACTCGAAAGCCATGAGCTTGATATCGAGCCTTATGCCAAAGCTGTTTTAGCGCGCGATGCGGGAAAAAACTGGCAGTTATTGCGCCAACCTGAGCGCTTAAAAATCCAAACGATTGATGGCTTAAATGCTGAGTTAGTGCGCAAGATGCCGTGGTCTAGCCGCTTTGGGGCATCTCCGCAAATTGAAACCGAGCTAGATCAGCTCTATCAACAAGCGGCGCAAAACACCTTACAAAAAATTGAACGCCCAGATTATAAAGCCGCACTGAGCACCTTATTAATTCATGCTAGCGGCAACCTTAAAAACTTGCAACAACAGTTAGCGAAGATGCTTCATTCAAGGCAAAGCTGGTTGCGGGTTATCATTAGTGATGGCAGTTTGGATGATCGAGGCGCGGTTGAAGCGGCTTGGTTTGACGCGATAGATAACACCTTAGACGCGCTTGATGAACATTTTGGCAGTCTCTTATGCCAAGATTTATTAAACCTTGCGCGTTATGCACAAGCGAATAGGCCCGATGCTGCACCTGACTTAGAAGCGGCTGAGTTATCCGCTTTATACGATAACTCACCCAAGCCATGCCAAGATGTGCGTCTAGTGCAATGGCAACATATCAGCCATATACTCTGCACGCCCAGCACAGATTTTAGAAGCCCCACCCCACGAGGCATCACCAAAGCAATCGGCTTTCCTAACAAGGATGATGCCAAGGCGCAATTAATCGATATCATCCTTGAACTCAAAGAAGATGACCGTAATCTTGCTATTCTAAAACGCTTTAGGGCTTGTCCCTCTTCCATTATTTCTGACTCCGAATGGGAAAGATTATCCGCACTTAAAACGGTTCTATTATTGCTCGCCCAAGAATTAGGCGTGCTGATGTCTGAGCGAAATTGCAGTGATTATGACGAGCTTTCACAACGCGCGATCGAAGCCTTAGGCTTGCCAGAACAGCCCACCGAACTGGCACTGATTCAAGATTATCAACTGAAACATATCTTGATGGATGAGTTCCAAGATACCTCGCTGACCCAGCTTACTTTACTTGAACGCTTAACCGCAGGTTGGGAGGCCGCTGACGGGCGTAGCTTGTTTTTAGTCGGCGACCCGATGCAATCTATTTATGCCTTTAGAAAGGCTGATGTGCGCGTATTTTTGCAAGTTTGGACGCATGGACTGAATGATATCTCACTTGAACGCCTGACCTTAAGCGTTAATTTCAGATCTTCCAACACGCTCATTGAATGGGTCAACGCTACCATGCGCCATGTTTTTCCTGCTCAAGATATGCCTGAGCTGAGCAAGGTGAAATACAGCCCTTCTGATGCCTTTCATACCTTTGAAGGTGCGGTGCATTATTACCCGAGCCTGTCCGATGATGTCCAAACCGAAGCGACGCAAACACTAAAATTAATTCAATCTATTCAGCAAAACCATCCTAAGCAAAGCATCACCGTTTTAGCAAGGTCTCGCAAGCCATTGACTTTATTAGCGCAAACTCTGCGCAGTGTGAACCTAGCGTTTGAATCTGTCGAATTGGAAACGTTGGCCGAGCAAAGCCTTTGCCAAGATTTAATCAGCCTGACGCGCTTAAGCTTGCACCCTTTAGACACACTCGCAGGTTTAGCCGTATTACGAGCGCCGTGGTGCGGGTTGAACTTAAGCGATTTAAGCCGCCTTCGCGCCACCGAGCAATCGCTGTTAAACAGTGTGCAAGATCACGCCACTTTAGCTAGCCTAAGCCCCGACGGGCAAACCATGCTTGCGCGCGTATTGACAATATTACTTAAGTTAGCGAACAACACTGAACGCGGTCAAACCCTCAGTGAACGCATCCGCGGTGCATGGCTCGCCCTGCGTGCGCCAGCGTGTTACGCCGAGCATCATTTAATTTATGCCGAACATTTTTTCAATTTACTGGATCGCCTAGAAGAAGCACCCGAACCCTTAACCAGCCCACATTTACTGCAAGCCTGTGAGCGCACTAAAATCTCCTCGCCTGCGAATAATCTCAAACTGATGACCATTCATAAAGCCAAAGGTTTGGAATATGATCATATCTTGCTCATTGGCATGAACCGCAGCGCAGGTGGTGATCAACGCACGCAAACCTTATTTTCGCACACTGAGCCCAGCGCGCATCAAACGGTTAATTTAGTCGCACCTGCCGCGTTAAAATCAGACACTCAGCCCACCAAAGCCAGTTTCATTCAAAAGCAGCGCAAGGCCATTGAAGCCGAAGAAAGCGCACGATTGCTGTATGTGGCCGTCACGCGCGCTAAACGCCAGCTTTATTTATTCGCCAGCTTGAAGAAAAACAAGGATGACGAAAGCAAGCCTAAAAAAGGTAGCTTCTTAAACCTCTGCTGGGATGAAATTGAAGCTGATTTTATGGCCTCTGAGCATTTGGTTGATACCTATTTAGACACGTCGCCCAAAACAGAAACGGCCACAGAAACAGCCACAGAAACAGACAGCCAAACAAGCGATGAGCCGCGCCCAAGCGTGCCCTTGCTAAGCTTACCGAATGAACTTCCACCGCTTATGCTGCCCACGGCCATCAGTATTCCAAACGCACAAGCCACCCCGCCGAAAAAAGACATTGAATACGATTGGGCGCAAGATAACGCGCGCTTAATTGGCATCGCAGTGCATCAACTGCTGGAGTTTGCTGACCACACCACGCTTAAACATTGGCAAAAACGTATTGACTCAAACCAGATCAACCGCGCATTAGAACAGACAGGTTTCGCCGATAAAAATTTAAACGATGCTCAAACAAGAATCACCCGCATACTAAACAACATCGCGCACGACCCGCGCGCCGCTTGGTTATTCAGCCCCGAGCATCAAGCCATCAAAACCGAATGGCCGCTCAGTGGCTGGCTAAATGATAAAGTCTCAGATTACATCATCGACCGCAGTTTCATTGATGAACACGGCACGCGTTGGATTGTAGATTTTAAAACCAGCGCGCACGAAGGCGGTAATTTGCAAGGCTTTCTAGACGAGCAAGTTCAGCGTCATGCACCGCAATTAAATAACTACGCGCGTTTGGTGCAGGCGTTAGAGCCTGATAGAAGCATTAAGCTGGGTGTTTATTTTGCGGCGCTGAAAGAATGGCGTGAGTGGGACGCTATTTCATTAAGCCAAAAACATCACCAACAAAACCACACCTAAGCCCGTGGCCATGGCCGCTAGGCGTGTGTTGTGTTTATTGTTGGATAAGTAGCTTGCGCTAAAGCCTGCTAATAGCGCCCCTGCTAAAGCGCTGATCGCCCAGAACACAACCATCGAGCTAGGCGTGATGTGGTTGCCCACGGTTAATGGATGTTGATTGACATACATGGCAATGGGGATCAGCGGCACTAATAAGATAGTGAGCAAACCCAATAAAGATAAGCCGCCTTTGGCGATATCATGGCCTGCGATAAAAAATAAAGCGAAGCAAGCGAATTGCCAGAATTCGTTATAGCCAGATTTAAGGATATGGTAGCTTAGATATGCAATCGCAGGGCCGATGAAGATGCCGAGCGCGGCGGGAATGGAGCGTTTTTCTGCCATGATGTTATGTGAGTTACGAAAATTTAAGAACGCTATTTTACGTTTTAAACAAATCGTTTTCGATATCTCTAAAGCCCTTGAATTCTAAAGCGTTACCACTTGGATCAGTGAAAAATAAAGTGCCTTGCTCGCCCGCTTCGCCTTCAAAACGAATATAGGGTTCAATCACAAATTCGGTGATGACTTTGCCGAGTTGATCGGCAAAGGCTTGCCACTGCTCAAATTCTAATATCACACCACAATGCGGCACGGGTACGCCTTGGCCATCTACTGAATTATTAACGCTTTGCACGTTACCTTGTTTACCTAAGTTCTTATCTAAATGCACCACAAACTGATGGCCGAATAGGTTGAAATCAATCCATTCATCGGTGCTACGCCCTTCAGGAAAACCTAACTTGACACCATAAAATTCACGCGCCTCAGGGATATCCCGAACCGCGACCGCAATATGAAAAGGAGTGAGCATCATAATTCCTCAAAAGATTAAAACAAAAAATGCGGCCAAAGCCGCATCTTGAAAATTAGCGCAAACAAATAAATCATCTACATAATGGCATCAAT
>JAZGFQ010000081.1:0-2082 GCA_036479635.1 Arenicellales bacterium | reverse complement strand
GGCAAGATCGTACAACCCACGATTGGCTTGATTACCAATGCCGCCGCCGCGCACCTTGAAGGCTTGAAAACCGTTGAAGGTGTGGCAAAAGCAAAAGGTGAATTGCTCGATTTCATTGCACCTAACGGCACCGCGATTTTAAACCGTGATGATGATTTTTATGCAGATTGGCTTGGCCGTTCAACAGATCGTTCCAGTGCGCTAAACGTACAAAGCTTTGGTCGTCACCCTGATGCCGATATTCGCATTACCGCCGCTGAATTAAACCGAGTCACGCTGAGCATTCATGGGCAAGAAACGCAATTTGAATGCGCATTATTAGGCGCACATAACCAATTAAACATCGCAGCGTCTGTTGCTGTTGCGGTGGTGGCGGGCGTTGAAATAGAGGCGATTAAAACAGGATTACAAAACGTACAAGCAGTGGATGGACGCTTAGCATTATGCCAGGCCAAAAATCAAAACATAACACTGATCAACGATAGTTATAACGCCAATGCAGCCTCTATGCGCGCGGCGATCGATGTATTGGCCGCATCAAAAGGGCAGACAGTTTTAGTGCTTGGCGCGATGGGTGAATTAGGCGCTGAATCTGCCAGCATCCATCAAGCACTTGCTCAATATGCGAAGGCATCGGACATCGATTATTTGTTCACTTTGGTGAATCAACATGGCGAAAATTATCTACAAGACATGGCCGCGTATTTAATGGGTTTTGGCGCGCAATCACAGTCATTTAAAACTGTTCAAGCGCTACAAGAAAAAATTACAAACATAGCAAAAACAAGCACCACGGTATTAATTAAAGGCTCACGATTTTGCCAAATGGAAAACGTAGTGCAAGCATTATCATTAAAGGAGGCAACACCATGTTAACGTGGTTATTTGAACGTTTAGCGGAAGATTACAGCGTGTTTAGCGTGTTCCAATACATTACCTTCCGCGCGATTATGAGCGTGTTAACCGCCTTGGTATTATCGTTCGTGTTCGGCCCGTGGATGATTCGTAAATTAAGTCAATATCAAATTGGTCAAACGGTGCGCGAAGATGGCCCACCAACGCATTTCTCCAAAGTGGGCACGCCTACGATGGGCGGAGCATTGATTATCTTTGCAGTGATTGTGCCCACCTTATTATGGATGGATTTAAGCAATCGCTATTTATGGATCACCTTATTCGTCACCGCCTCTTTTGGTTGGATAGGCTGGTTTGATGATTACCGTAAGCTGGTGACTAAAGACCCAAAAGGCATGGGCGCAAAGCCGAAGATTTTAAGCCAAGCTTTAGCAGGCGGTATTGCGGCTTATTGGTTATATACCACTGCTAGCGCGCCAGCAGAATTACAATTTATCGTGCCGTTGTTCAAGAACGTTGCTTGGAACATGGGCTGGTTATTTATTCCTGTGGCGTGGTTTGTCATCGTCGGCACCAGCAATGCGGTGAATTTAACCGATGGTTTAGATGGCTTGGCGATACTGCCCGTGGTGATGGTCGCAGGTGGCTTGGGCGTGTTTAGTTATATGTCGGGTAATACAGTATTTTCAGAATACTTAAATATTCCTTACTTAGAAGGCGCAGGCGAAATGGTCATTTTCTGCACGGCCTTAGTGGGGGCAGGTTTAGGATTTTTATGGTTTAACGCCTACCCAGCGCAAGTATTTATGGGCGATATCGGTGCCTTATCTTTAGGCGCGGCCTTGGGCGTGATCGCAGTGATTGTACGCCAAGAAATTGTACTGATGATTATGGGGGGGCTATTTGTAGTTGAGACTTTATCCGTCATTATTCAAGTCGCATCCTTTAAATTATTGGGGCGGCGGGTATTTAAAATGGCGCCGATACATCACCACTTTGAATTAAAGGGCTGGCCTGAGCCGCGCGTGATTGTGCGCTTTTGGATCATCAGTTTTGTATTAGTCATTATTGGTTTAGCGACCTTGAAGATACGTTAAATTTATGTCTAATCAAACCTCATCAAAAAACACCACGCAGATGACCGCGCAAAAAGTGGCCGTCATCGGCTTTGGTGTGACGGGGCAATCAGTGGTGCGCTATTTCAGAGATTCCACCGTGGAGCTGATC
>JAZGFQ010000080.1:0-2060 GCA_036479635.1 Arenicellales bacterium | reverse complement strand
GAAATAACGCTTTCCGGGGATATCTGGTAGCGCCATGGCACCAGTGTCAAGCATAGTCATTCTTATTATTTATCAGTAAAGTGTTTGGCCAATGCCTCAGAGTTCTGGGCAATTTTTATTTTTAACTTTTGACTCGCGCGGAATGTTACCACACGCCGAGCCGAAATTGACACTTCTTCACCTGTTTTTGGATTACGGCCTGGGCGTGAATTTTTATCACGCAATAAAAAGCTACCAAAGCCTGATATTTTCACGGCTTCACCATCTTCCAAAGATAATCTAATCTCTTCAAAAAACTGATCAATCAATTCCTTTGCTTCGCGTTTATTAAACCCGACTTCGTCAAATAATGCCTCAGCCAGCTTTGCTTTTGTAATGGTCATGTTGCCTTAAGTTTATCGTTATTTATGGATGGGCGCCTCAGCCCATGAAAACAAGCGCTTAACTTCTCAAGCTTACACCATATTTTGCTTTTAGAGCCGCTAACACCTTGGCAATCAATTCATCAATGAATTCACTGCCTAAACTTTCCGAATCAGATTGGAAAACTAAGCTAAAAGCTAGGCTTCTTGAATCGTCTTCGATATTCTTACCTCTATAAATATCAAATAACTCGCAAGATTTCAACAACTTCCCTGCATTTTCTTGAATTTCTTTTAATATTTTACTCGAAGACACTTGATTTTGTGCAACTAAAGCCAAATCACGCGTACTTTCAGGGAATTTTGATAAGCTTTTAAAAGTAGCAATCTTTTTGCTTTGCAAGGCGCTTAAACAAATTTCAGCCACCACATAGGCTTGATCTAAATCAAAATGTTGCTGAACCTGTGGGTGCAATGTACCTATACAACCAATACTCTTTCCATCTAATAAAATATTCGCCGCTTGGCCAGGATGCAGCATAGATATTTCGCTATCGGCTTGATATTCAATTCGAGCCGTTAAACCCACGCGATCAAACAAATTATCTAAATCGCCTTTTACATCAAAATAACCGACCTTGCGGCCATGCCCTGCCCAATAAGCCGTATTGTTCTCGCCACCTGCTAGCAAGGCTAATTTTGATGCTTCATCCGCACCCGTATCGCTGTCCGTATTGGCACTGAATACATTGCCCGATTCGAATAATCGAATGCGTTGATGTTGGCGTTGTTCATTTGAACGCGCCGCACTTAATAAACCCGGCAGAATGCTCAAACGCATTTGAGCCATATTGCTGGCAATCGGGTTGGCTAAGTTAATCAATTTGTTCGCTTCTAAGCGCCCACCCAACACCGCTGCCTGGTCTTCAGGCGCGATGAAGCTGTATGAGACAATCTCGCGGTAAGCCTGCCCTGCTAGCCATGTTTTCAGCCGGTAAGGCGCAATAGTGCTTTCAAGCTCAGTATAAGGCTTAGCGCGCAGCTTAGGCATGATAGGTTCAATTTTATCCAGCCCTTCTAGACGGCCAATTTCTTCGACCAAATCGTGCTCACCCGTGACATCAAACCGCCAGCTTGGGCGCTTTACCTGCCAAGGCGTTTGAGCATCATTCACATCCATTTGTAAATCGATTAAATGCTGTTTGATGGTTGCATCAGACACCCCTAAGCCTAATAAGCGACGAATACGTTCAGGGCGCAACGCGATGGTTTCAATCGGCGGCATGTTTTCCGCATCGACCTGTTCAAACACTGGGCCTGCCTCACCACCAACGATTTCTAATAAAAGTGCCGTTGCACGTTCGATTGCTTTAGCTTGAAGCATGGAATCCACGCCGCGTTCAAAGCGATGCGAGGAATCTGTGTGCAAACCCAGCGCACGCGCTTTGCCTGCAATCACAAGCGGCGAGAAATACGCCGCTTCTAATAAGATATCTTGCGTGTTTTCATCAATTTCAGAATTACCCCCCCCCATAATGCCAGCTAAAGCCACTGGTTTTTCTGCGTCAGCAATCACCAACATATCATCTTGCAGTGTCACGTCCTGACCGTCGAGCAATAAAAGTGATTCATCTTGCTTGGCTAAGCGAACTTCTATGCCACCCTTTAACTTTGCTAAATCAAATGCATGCATCGGTT
>JAZGFQ010000079.1:0-11477 GCA_036479635.1 Arenicellales bacterium | reverse complement strand
ATGGGGCTAAACCTGAGGGCTGTCGTTGGACAATGGTGCAGCGCAATGGTATTTTCCGAGATACAGATCAATCCGACCACGCGATCAGCGCTTATAAAAGCGTCGCTGATAAACATGGATTGGATCTTGCACAAATGAGTTTAGCCTGGGTGTATCAATTTAAGGGCGTGACGTCGACCATCATGGGCGCAACCTCAATGGCGCATTTAAAAAGCAATATAGATGCCCATGCATTGAGTTTAGGGGACGATGTGTTGGCTGACATTACCGCGGTGATTCAGCGCTATCCTGCGCCATTTTAACGTAGATTAATACGCCCTAAATCAAAGCTGAGAGCTTGTCAATAGGCGACAGGTCTAATGGTCAGCCACATTATTTGGCGTTAAGGTAGTGCTAATTGCGTTAATCTATGTTCATCGCGATGGCCTTTAAGCGACTGGCAACAGATGTTTGAAAGCTAGGTTCACACGAAATTTTATTTGCTCAAGTTGGTTTTTTGGTGAGTAAATGCGCGTGTGAAGCTATAAGAATGATAAGGGCGGCTGCTTTCAGTGGCTGTATTTATCTTATAAAACTAACCTTTTAGGAAGGAGTGATTATGTCAAAGAAAAATCTTAATAATTGGTCTCGTCGTGGCGTGCTTAAAGCAGGTGCGGCAACGGGCCTTGCGGCAACGATGCCGATGTTCTACACCAAGAACGCTTATGCGGCTGGATACTTAAATGATCCGGGCGATTCTGGCACCGTAACCTTAGGCTTTAATGTGCCTCAGTCAGGCGCTTATGCAGATGAGGGGGCGGATGAGTTACGCGCATATAAATTAGCCGTTCAGCACTTAAACGGTGAAGGTGATGGTGGTATGTTAAAGACCATGAAGCCATTATCATTGACTGGCAACGGCATCTTAGGTAAGAAAGTGGCTTATGTAACCGGTGATACACAAACTAAATCTGATGCGGCACGTGCTTCTGCGAAGCGCATGATCGAAAAAGATGGCGTGACCATGGTTACAGGTGGCTCATCTTCTGGTGTGGCGATTGCGGTGCAATCACTTTGCCAAGAAGCAGGTGTTATCTTTATGGCGGGTTTAACCCACTCTAACGATACCACGGGTAAAGATAAGCGTAGAAATGGCTTCCGTCATTTCTTCAACGGTTATATGTCGGGTGCAGCCTTAGGCCCAGTGTTGAAAAACAACTACGGTACTGAGCGTAATGCTTACCACTTAACCGCTGATTACACTTGGGGCTGGACACAAGAGCAAGCGATGATTGCCTTTACAGAAGACATCGGTTGGAATACAGCTCAAACCGTTAAAACGCCAGTCGGTGCAGGCGATTTCAGCCAGTTCATCACACCTATCTTGAACTCAGGTGCAGATACATTGATCTTGAACCACTACGGTAAAGACATGATCAACTCTCTGACACAAGCGGTTCAGTTTGGCCTACGTGATAAGCAAGTGAATGGTAAAGATTTCACCATCATCGTGCCTTTATATTCTCGTTTAATGGCACAAGGTGCAGGTGAAAACGTTAAAGGTATCTTCGGTTCAACGAACTGGCATTGGTCTTTATCAGATGAAGGCTCTAAGGCATTCGTTAAATCTTTTGGTGCTGAGTACGGTAATCCACCTTCACAGGCGGCGCATACTTGCTATGTTCAAACATTGCTTTATGCAGATGCTTGCGAACGTGCAGGTACATTCATGCCTTCAGAGGTGATCAAGCAGTTAGAAGGTCACAAATTCGATGGCATGGGTAACGGCCCAACTGAGTATCGTGCCGAAGATCACCAGTGCTTTAAAGACGTATTAGTTGTGAAAGGTAATGAAAACCCATCTTCACAGTTTGACGTATTAGAAGTTGTTGAAGTGACACCTCGCGCACAGGTTGAATATGAGCCTGAGCACGAAATGTTCGCTGGTGGTAATTTAGGTCCTGCAAACAACGGCGCATAATTTGCGAATGTTTGTCTATTCAGGCCGAATATCGTCAAGATGTTCGGCCTGATTTTTATTTTCCCTCAGCAATGAGGTCTCATCGGATATTGATGTGGACGCTATATTTTTACAAATTTTAAATGGGTTGGACAAAGGCGGCGCGTATGCGTTGATTGCCTTAGGGCTAACCCTCGTTTTCGGCACATTGGGCGTAGTCAACTTCGCCCACGGCGCACTGTTTATGGTGGGCGCATTTTGTGCGGTGAGCGTTCAGGCTTTATTAAAAACATCCGAAAGGGTACGTGATGAAAGCATCACATTTTTTGAAGCTTATAAAGAGGTGCCTTATTTAGAAACATGGTGGGGTGAAACGGGCACAATGATCATAGATTGGGCGGTGCCTATTTCTTTATTATTAGTGATTCCATTCATGTTGTTAGTGGGTTTAAGCATGGAGCGTGGTTTAATTCGACATTTTTATAAACGCCCGCACGCAGATCAAATCTTAGTCACCTTTGGCTTAGCCATCGTGATTCAAGAAATCATTAAGGCTAACTTTGGCGCGAACCCTATTCCGGTGCCTGCACCTGATATCGTTGCGGGTAGTGCACAAATTGGTTCATGGTTTGGCTTGTCCGATAACGTCGTTTACCCGTGGTGGCGAATTATTTACTTAATTTTTTCATTAACCATTATTGCGGCTGTTTTCGCATTTTTGCAATTAACCACCTTTGGTATGGTGGTGCGCGCAGGTATGCATAACCGTGAAATGGTGGGTTTGTTAGGTATTAATATTCAAAAGAAATTCACGATTATTTTTGCGCTAGGCGCAGTTGTAGCAGGCTTGGCAGGGGCGATGTATACGCCCATTTTGCCGCCTGATTACCACATGGGCATGGATTTCTTGGTGTTGTCTTTTGTTGTGGTGGTCGTTGGCGGTATGGGCTCGCTGGGTGGCGCAGTCGCGGCGGGTTTTTTATTAGGTCTTTTACAATCATTTGCATCTATGAACGAAGTTAAGAGCATTCTCCCTGGCATCGACCAGATCATCATTTATTTGGTGGCGATATTAATCATATTACTTAGACCGCGCGGCTTGTTTGGCCGTGAAGGCGTGATGGAGGATTGATCATGGGAAAGAGTAATGTAGCAAAAGATTTTATGCTTCTGATTATGTTTACAGCCGCCGTGTTAACCGCGCCTATTTGGTTGGCGCCGATCGGGGCAAATTACCCCGATTTACTGCAAAAATTCGCGATTTATGGCATTTTTGCGATTGGCTTTAATATCTTGTTTGGTTTGACGGGCTATTTATCTTTCGGCCATGCGGTATTTTTGGGCGTGGGTTCGTATGCGACGGTTTGGTCGTTTAAGTTGTTGACGATGAATGTTATTCCTGGCATTTTATTTGGCGTTATTCTTGCAGGTGTGTTTGCAGTGGCGATAGGCTATGTGTCTTTACGTCGCTCGGGTATTTACTTCTCGATTTTAACGCTGGCGTTTGCGCAGATGTCTTACAACCTTGCGTATTCAGTCTTAACCCCGATCACCAACGGTGAAACGGGCTTGCAGCTTAAAATAAATGACCCGCGTTACCTAGATGGAATGTTTATTGAGGCGGGCGCTGGGATTCCCTCGACCAATTTATTTGGCATAAAAATGAGCGGTTATTCAGGCTTTTATTTTTGCGCGGCGATGTTGATTATATGCTTTTGGATTTCTCTGAAAATTTTCCGTTCTCCGTTCGGTGTAACCTTACGCGGGATTAAATCTAACCAAAATCGTATGAAATACACGGGTTTTAACACACGACCTTATTTGCTTGCAGCATTTGTAATTTCAGGCATGTATGCAGGCTTGGCGGGCTCACTCTTAGCGGTGACGGACCCGCTCGCAGGCGCAGAGCGTATGCAATGGACGGCTTCAGGTGAGGTGGTGTTGATGACGATTCTGGGCGGCTTAGGCACATTGTTGGGGCCAGTGATCGGTGCGGGTGTGATTAAATACTTTGAAAATATATTTTCATCGATTGGTGAAAATAAATTACAAGAAATGTTCAGTGGTTTTCCTGAAGGTGTCTCGAATGTGCTCACGCACATTGTTTCTCCTTTTGTGGGCAGTGGCTGGCACTTAACCTTAGGATTAATGTTTGTGTTGATTATTATCTTTCTACCCGGCGGCATTATTTCTGGCTTTGATAAATTAATGAACATGTTTAAACCCGGCAGTAAACTGAAGCCACGCAAAACGGAGGATTCATAATGGAAAACGTCGTTTTACATGTTGATGATGTTGATAAACGCTTTGGTGGTTTGCGGGCTTTAGCTGATGTAGATTTATCGATCATAGAAGGAAAAACCCATGCCATCATTGGCCCGAATGGTGCAGGTAAATCAACTTTACTGAATGTAGTGGTCGGCCTGATTAAGCCTGATCGTGGCGCGGTGGTTTTCGATGGCGATGTCATCACAGGTATGAAGCCTCATGAAATCACTCAACTAGGCATGTCTCGGGTGTTTCAAACGCCTGAAATTTTCCCTGATTTAAGCTTGCTGGATAACGTTATCTTGCCCATCCTCGCGAAGCGCGATGGCAGCTTTAACTTTTCACCGTTTAAAGCATTAAGACGCAAAAAAAAGGTGCTCGCACAAGCCGAGCATATGCTTGAAGACGTGGGCTTAGTGGACGATAAACTACGCAATGCTGAAACTTTATCTCGGGGTGATAAGCGCCGCTTAGAATTAGCCATGTGTTTATCGCAAGAGCCTAAGCTATTGTTATTAGATGAGCCCACTGCGGGCATGGCGCGTTTAGATACCAATAACACCATTGCGCTGTTACAAAAAATCAAAGATCGCGGCATGACCATCGTCATCATTGAGCATGATATGCATGTGGTGTTTTCTTTGGCAGATCAAATTTCGGTATTAGCCCAAGGTAAGATTATTGCCGAAGGCAAGCCCGAAGACATCAAAAATAACCCCAAAGTTAAAGAAGCCTATTTAGGCGAAGAGGCGGTAGACGAGTGAGTGAGCAAAATACAGTGAATAAAGAATCTAATCAGCCCTATTTTTCGGTTAAAGATATCCATGCCTATTACGATGAATCTTATATCGTTCAAGGTGTATCTTTTGATGTTAACGAAGGCGAAATTCTGGCTTTATTAGGCCGTAATGGTGCAGGCAAAACCTCCACTTTACGTTCGATTGCGAGAGTGGCAACCCCTGAACTTCGTCAAGGAGAAATTTATCTTCAAGGCGAAGCCGTGCATGAAATGGAAGATTACCAAGCGGCGCGTGCAGGCATCCAGTTAGTGCCAGAAGACCGCTGGATTATTCCAGGTTTAACCGTAGAAGAGAACTTAGTCTTAGCGCAATTAGAAGAGCCGATCGGCTGGCCGATCGAACAGATTTACAGCCATTTCCCAAGGCTGGCAGAAAGACGTAAGCAAATGGGCACCACGCTCTCAGGCGGCGAACAACAGATGTTAGCTGTGGCGCGAGCCTTAACGCGTGATATTAAAATCTTGTTGTTAGATGAGCCTTACGAGGGCTTAGCACCCACTATTGTGCATGAGATTGAATCGATACTATTAGAGCTTAAAGGTTTGGGCTTTACGTCTATTATCGTTGAGCAAAATGCGGTGGCCGCGTTGAAACTAGCGAATAGAGCGATTATCTTAGATACAGGTGTAGTGGTGTTCGATGGCACTGCACAAGAGGTGCTGGAGAACGAAGAACTACGGCATGAGTATTTAGCGATTTAAGGCGATTAAATACACGCCCGCTCAAACTGCAAAGCGCGTGTTCTAGTATGGTGTGTTATTATCTAGGCTGATGAAACTAGGATAGAATGAGCACGAATCATTAATACCATAGGAATGAAACTTCTGACTTGCATCAGCTTGCTGATATTACTTCTAATTAAATCTAGTGTTTTTGCAGCTTTACCCATAAATGCAAATACGAAAGTTATTTCTGGTGTTGTTTCATGGCCTGAGGATTTTACTCCTAGCAAACCTGCATCATATCAATTATCGTTGATTGAACTTAAAGAAATCAATGGTCTGACTTACCCCTCAGTAGCGAGCTCAACAAGGATAATGATTCTAGAGCAATCTGCCGCCAGCTCTACAGCCTTTAACTTCTTAGTTGAATCGGCCGAAAATCTAAGCTGGAAACTTATTTATAATCTGTATCATTTATCAAGTTGTTGTAACTCAGGTTTAAGTGAGTATGGGATATGGTCACAAAATGGAACAAAAAGCGATTTCTTAGAGGGAGAAATTCTAACCGTTGATAAGAATCATCAATATCTGGATTTTCCATTATCTAAAGCACTAAATATTTCTGGGAATGCTTATAGAGCTTCAAATAGCGCTATGTGGAAAGACCAGGAGTTTTTAATCGTAGCAACGCATCAAAATGGCACTAGGAAATCAAAATTAATTACAATTTCTGCAGGACAGTCGTTTGAAAAGTATCATCTTAAATTAGCAGATCAACACGATTTAAGTTCGGCAACAGGTGATTGGGTTCTGTCATATGAAGCATGTCATGCCTGCGGTGTGCAGGTATATCAATCTGGTTTTTATAGCGATAGTGGGACTGTATTATATGAAGAGGATGCCTCACTCATCAAAGTCGAAGGCGAGTCTCGAAGTGTAGATCTAAGTTTGATAGAGGGGGAGTTATCCGAAGTCAGTGGGATCATAACTTGGCCAGAGACTTTTACGCCAAGTTCGACGGCTTATATTAATTTGAAATTAGAGGCGCTTGATAGTCAGAAACGATATTTATCAGCAACATCAACGTCTATTTATTTATTTGCAAATTCAGCAACATCAACCAATTTTACGGCACCAACGTCTACACCATTTACGTTTAAAACCTTACTACACACAAAAAATGATTGGAGATTAACCTACGATTGTCTTCATGGCTGCGAAGGAGTAGGTCGTACAGGGGCTTGGAATAGTAACGGAACGACGAATATTGAAAATGCTGAAATATTAGATGGAGAATTAGAGCATCAAGGGTTATCTTTTGAATTATTAGGTAGTAAGACCATGTCTGGAACGATTAAACTGCCTGATGGTGAGATTTTATCTGATGCGACGCTAGGTATTCATCTGTTTGACGGATTTACCGAGCACTTTATAGCATTAGAAGGAAATACAAATTCAGTTGAATATAGTTTAAGTTATCCGAGTACAGACACATTAAAAAGAGTTGGGCTTTGGGTAGGTTCGCTTGGTGTATCAGATTTCGGAAAAAATTATTATTCCAGAGGGTATTATTCTCTATCAGGCACTGTCATCGAGACTTCATTAGCAACATTATTAGAAGCAAAAACAGATCATCAGAATATTGATATAACGATACAGAGACTAAAACCATTAGACGTGACAATATTTCTCCCAGAAGGAGAGCTTGCTAGTACAGATTTCGATGTGAGCATTAATTTAAGTCGCGAAAGCGATGAAAACAGTATTTTTCAGAATGAAAGATTTGAGCATTTGCGAAGTGTCTCAGCCATCATTCCTGCAGGTCAGAACAGTATTACCATAAGTGTTGGATTCCCTGAACTTGCTTCAGATGATTGGTTTCTAGGATATGTATGTACACTTTGTCCTGAATATTATCCTTTCGGATATTATTCAGGGCTAAATTCAACAGCTCAATACTCGAATGTTAGCTTGCTGAATCCCAATGATTATTTGAATACTGATATAAAGTTACCTTTAATAAAACTAGGTAATGCAAATAATCCAGATAAAAGTCACCATTTGTTGGAGACAAGACATATAGGTAAAAGGCCAACTTCTGACACCTTAGAAATGGACGGTGATGGAGATGGTTTAAGTGAATTCATCGAAATTGTATTAGGGACTAATCCTGAGAAATTTGATTCTGATTCAGACACATGGGGCGATGGGCATGATAACTGTCCATTAACGGCGAATAGCTATCAGCTAGATTTCGATAAAGATAAAGCAGGTAATGCCTGTGATTTTGATGATGATAATGATGGTGTTTTAGATGAAAACGACGTCTTTCCATTAAATGCGAATGAATCAGTGGATACCGATAAAGATGGTATAGGCAATAATGCCGATACTGACGATGATAATGATCTTGTGTTGGATGTGGATGATGCTTTTCCGTTGGATGCCAACGAAAGCATGGATGCCGATAAAGATGGGGTGGGCGATAATGCGGATAATTGCCCGAAAGACTTTAATGCAAATCAGTTAGATACCGATTTAGATCAACAGGGCGATCTGTGTGATATAGACGACGATAATGATGGTATGCCAGATGCGTGGGAGCTTAAGTTTGGCTTTGATCCATGGGTTGATGATTCAGCCTTAGACCCAGATAAAGATACGCTTTCAAATTTAGAAGAGTTTCAGTTAAAAACCAATCCTAATCTAAAAGATACAGATAACGACACGATCAGAGACGATAAGGATAATTGCCCTATTTTAGCGAATAAAATTCAGAAGGATAGCGATGGCGATGAGGTGGGTGATGTTTGTGAAGATGATGTTTGTTTCCCCATTCAGACGCGCAAAGGTACGATAAGCGTCATTTGTCTTTAGTTTATGGTGTCGCAGTTCAAGCCAATTTCAAATACACCACGCTCAAAAAAATAATCGCGGCCGCTAAAATACGCCGCCAACCGCTGGGTTCTTTCAGCCAGATCATGCCAATCAAGGCGGCGATGATGATTGAGGTTTCTCTAAAGGCTGCGACGAGGGCAATCGGTGCTTGCGTCATTGCCCAAAGGACGATGCTATAACCCACAAAGGCTAGGATACCGCCGAATATAATTAAGCGCATATCGTTGCGTATTGCTTTAAATACTCCTCTGGTGGTGTGGGGTTTTTGTTGATATAGCATATAGAAAAATATTGGGAAGGCCTGCAGAAATAATGTCCAGGCGATAAAGTTCAATGGTTTTTGAGCAAGCCTAACGGCAGCGCCATCGATGAGGGTGTAGGTCGCGATTAAACAGGCGGTGAGTAGCGCATAGCCCAGCGAGCGATGATCGGCTAATACTTCATTGAAGCGGCGCAGCGCGAAGAGTAAAATTCCAAATAAAATCCCGCTGACGGCAATGAGCTGCGAGGCTTGTAATTCTTCTTTTAGGAAAAACAGGCTAAATATGACGACAATAGCAGGCGCAGTGCCACGTGCGATTGGGTAGGCCAATGAGAAATCACCATAGCGATATGCTTGGCTAAGCGCGATCATATAGACGGTGTGTATGGCAATGGAAACCGCAATCCATGGCAAAAGGCGTGTTTCAGGTAAACCGATAAAGGGAAGGGTAAGTGCGGCGGTTAAGCCGCACGCCATCGCCATGCCGGCAATTGAAATGAGGGGGTCGCTGCTTTTTTTAGCAAAGGCATTCCATAAGGCATGGAATAATGCGGCGAGTAAAATCAATAAGGTGACGGTGGTGCTCACGCCAAGATATTCCTCGCCAACTCTAACATCAAGCGTAAACCCAATGGTTTACGCCTGCGCATGGTTTAAACGTAATCTTTATATTTTGCAAGATGACGAATAGGTTTAGCTAAGGCATCTTTACGGAATGGGTCGCCCAATTCACGCGTGCAAAAAATCTCAATGATGGTGGTTTTACCTTCATCCATCTGCATCGCCACAGCCTTCTTAAGCGCGGGGCCAACATCTTCGAGCTTATCGACAGTAATCGCTTCAGCGCCCATTGATCTGGCAATCGCGCTGAAATCTTGATCGGTCAATTCACCGGCCACAAAGCGGCGGTCGTAAAAATCGACCTGATTCTTTTTCTCAGCGCCCCATTGTTTATTATGGAAAACGACCGCCGTAACAGGAATATCATGACGGATACAGGTCATGGTTTCAACCATGCTCATTGCCCAAGCACCATCGCCAGCATAAGAGATCGCAGGGCGCTCAGGTTGGGCGACTTTCGCACCGATGATGGTCGGAAAAGCATAGCCGCAGTTACCCCAGCTCATCGCTGCAAAAAAGCTGCGAGGTTTTTCGAAGCGTAAATAGCTATTGGCCACAGAATTAATGTTGCCGATGTCGGTAGACACCATTGCATCTTCAGGCATTGCTTCTTCTAATGCGCGTAATACTTGGCGCGGATGCGGATATTGAAATTCATCCTCATTTTCTTTGATCATATCCAAGCTGTATTGGTCGGTTTCGTGAATCCAGCCGTCTAGCTCTTTCTCCCATGCTGCTTTTTCATCAGCAATTTCTGTCGCGCGAGTTTCTGTGGTGCTATCTGATGCAAGTACCATATCGTTCAAACGCGCAGTGATGGCTTTAGCTGCCGCACCTGCATCGCCGCAAATACCGACGGAAATTTTCTTCACCAAGCCCAGCATTTTATGATCTGCATCGACTTGAATAATCTTAGCGTCTTCTGGCCAGTAGGTGAGGTTGTGTTGAGGCAACGTACCAAAGGGGCCTAAACGCGTACCGAGCGCTAACACTACATCTGCGCGAGATAACAGTTTCATGGCCGCTTTAGAGCCTTGATAACCTAATGGGCCACACCAAAGAGAATGGCTGGCAGGGAAGGAATCGTTATGTAGATAACTGTTCACCACTGGCGCGCCTAAGCGCTCAGCCAGAGCGACACATTCTTCAACGGCATCGCCCATGACAACACCGCCGCCAGAGATAATCACTGGGAATTTGGCTTTAGCCAACATGGCTGCAGCATCATTTAAACTATTCTCGCCACCTGCGCCAAGCTCAAGGCGTTGAGGTTCTGGAATCTCAACATCGATATCACCATAAAAATAATCACGCGGGATGTTTAATTGCGTTGGGCCCATATCTGACATCGCGCGGTCAAAACAGCGTGCGGTAAATTCTGCGATACGGTTAGGGTTGTTTACATGGCCTTGATATTTAGTATGCTCTTGGAACATAGGGAGCTGATTAGCTTCTTGAAAGCCGCCCAAGCCCATGCCCATCGTGCCTGATTCAGGCGTAATCATCACAACAGGGGTATGTGCCCAGTAAGCCGCCGCGATGGCGGTGACACAGTTACTGATGCCAGGGCCATTTTGGCCAATACACACACCGTGACGACCGCTGGCACGCGCATAACCATCGGCCATGTGCGCCGCGCCTTGTTCGTGGACGACAGGAATCATGGTGATGCCCGCTGGCTCAAAAATATCCATCGCATCCATGAAGGCTGAGCCCATGATGCCGAACATTGTTTTGACCTCATTGGCCACCATGGTTTCTACGAAAGCTTCGCTGGGTGTCATTCTTGGCATTTTAGAACCTCTTGATAATGCTAGTATTGTTAAATATGATTAAACGACCATGAACGATGAAATTCACAGCTTATTTCTCAATTCTATCTGTGGTGAGCTACGCCCCATAGTGCCAAGCTAATTATTTTCTCTGGCCAGATAAAGCATACATCCTTTAATTATTTAACTTGAAGAGGTCTCTTGAAGGCAAGTATAAGGCAATCGTATTGATGATGGCTTCTACGCTTGCACCAC
>JAZGFQ010000078.1:0-2120 GCA_036479635.1 Arenicellales bacterium | reverse complement strand
ATATTCGAAGGCGGCAATACGATAAAAAGTAAGGCTCAATTTGAGGCTGCCATCCAGCGTTTAGAAAATGGCTTTAATCAAAACCTTGAGCCCTATTGCAAAGCTTTATCAATGGCTTTGCAAGGCTTGTAGATTATTTGCACGGCCAAGTTCATCTCCCGCTTCATCAAGCAGCACCAGTTTCATGGTGAGGTGTTCAGGCAAATTATCAAGCTTAAAATCGCTGGGTTTGATGAATAAATCGGAGTGCAGATCTGCACGTAAGCCTGCGCGTAGATTCAACATATCAGCCATCGCCTCTAATAATGGCCGTGTATCTTGCTTGAGAGGTTGATGAATAAAGGCGATGGTCTCCGGCAAAGGTGCGAGTTTCTTGCGCAAAACTTTGGGGAGGCTTTTAATCAGATATTCAATTTTCTCTAATAAATAGCCTGGGATTAATTTATCGAAATCTGCTTGGCTGAGCTGGTTTAACAAAGGCAAAGGAATACGCGTTGAAATGCCGTCGTGCTGCTCGCCTGGGGCGTATTGATAATCCAGCGGCAACGCATGATCTTTATATTCTAAGGTGTCAGGTAAATCTCGCTCATCGTCTGATAAAGCACGTTTTAGAATATCTGCTTCAGTGAGGCATAAGCGTTCTAGTGCGGGCTCATCTAAAGTGCGCAGCCATTTCCTTAAGCTGCTTTCACTGAGCACATTTTCAGGCAAGCGTTCGGTATAAAAATCTACCAAGGTTTGCTCAGAAACTAGAACATCATGGCGGCGAATTTTATGTTCTAACTTCACCACCGTATCGATTTGATCAAGATTATGCTCGATGAATTCAAACGTGCCGTTGATCTCGCCCGGCACTAAGGCATCGCGAATAAATAAGGCGCGCGCTTCTTCGGGGTTGATGTGGCTATATTGTTTCTTGCGGCCACTAAAAATAGGCAAGTTTAAAAAGTAGCCACGCTGGAATGCCAGTACGTGGCCTGATTTTTGTGACCACGCTGGTTCTGAATACTCATGGCGAATTAAATCTGCCGCCAAGGTCTCAATCCATGATGTTTTAATCGGTGCAACCGTGCGTGCAAATAACTGGCTGGTTTCCATCATTTCAGCCGACATGATCCATTTCGGAGCGGTTTTACTTAAAGCCGAACCTGGGAAAATAGACAGCTGTTTACCGAAGGTGCCGGTGTATAAACCTTTATCGGTTTTCATAGCAATTTGGTCTAATAGCCCCGTGAGTAAGGCACGATGTACCGCCTCTTCTGAGGCGGGCTGAGGGTGTTCTTTCTGAGTATTAAAAGCGCTCAGTTCTCTGCCTAGGCGTTTGACCAAATCTTGCCATTCGCGCATTCTTGAAGGTGCAAGGTAATGGCGCTCGCACCAATTCATTAATGGTTTGCGGCTCAGTGCTTTTTTCTGTTTTGAATAACGCGCGTATAAATCGAGCAAAGCAAAGAAATCACAGCGGCCTTTGGCTTGTTCTTTATGATGTTCGCGCGCACCTTGCATTGACTCATGCGGCACTAAGCGTGGGTCAGGAATTTCTAAGCTGGCGGCGAGAATCGTCATTTCAGGCAAGCAATGTTCAACGTGTGCAGCGGCGTATAACATTCGGCCGATACGTGGATCAACGGGCAATTTTGCCAGCGCATGGCCAATGTTAGTGAGTTGATTATCATCAGTCAACGCGCCTAAAAATTTCAATTCTTGGCGTGCAGCATTTAACTGCTTGCGTTCGGGTGGGTCAATAAAACCAAAATCTTCAGGCTCACCTAAACGGCGGCTTTTTAACGCCAGCACCACAGCCGTTAAGGCAGTGCGCAAGACCTCAGGCGCAGTGAAATCTTCTCGGCTGATGAAATCTTCTTCGGAATATAAGCGTACACAGATGCCGTTTTTAACGCGGCCACAACGGCCCTTACGTTGGTTGGCAGCGGCTTTTGAAACACGCTTAATGGGCAGGGTGTTAACGCGCCTACCTGGGTTATAGCGGCTGATACGTGCTAAACCCACATCCACCACATAATCAATGCCAGGTAAGGTTAGCGAGGTTTCAGCCACATTGGTGGAAAGAATCACGCGGGTTGCATGGTAGGGGCGAAATAATCTGGCTTGCTCCTTAC
>JAZGFQ010000077.1:0-11773 GCA_036479635.1 Arenicellales bacterium | reverse complement strand
ACAAAATTTAACGATCTCACTCAGCTCGAAAGTGGCGTATGGGTGAAAACCGATGCGGATGACCGATCTTTTATTGATTATACCGATGGCTCTAGTACCGAAGAGAAAGTCTATGCTCAAGTCGCGGGGGCGCAAGACCGCTCGGTATATTCAGAAGAATTAGATCAAAGTTGGGCAGATTGGGCGCTGGAATATCATTTAGGTTCTAAGCGCTCAAACATTTATCGCGGCTTGAATTTATCGGGCGTAAAAACGGTTTTAGAGGTTGGCTGTGGTTGCGGGGCGATCACCCGTTTTTTGGGCGAGCAAGGTTTTGAAGTGGATGCCATTGAAGGCACGATGCGCCGCGCGGAAATTGCGCGCTTGCGCACCGCTGACTTAGAGAATGTACAAATCATTAGCTCAAATTACCATGAGTTGGTGTTGCCAGAAAAGTCGTATGATTTAGTGGTGTTTACGGGGGTGCTGGAGTATTCAGGCGCGTATGCCGCCGAAGGCGTTTCGCCTGAAGCGCAGTTAAAAATTACGTTACGTCATGCGCAAAAAGCTTTAAGTGCTTCGGGACAGGTGCTGATTTCGATTGAAAACCGCTTAGGCTTTAAATACCTTGCTGGCGCGGGCGAAGACCACTTAAACGTGCCGAATATTGGCTTGCTGGGTTACCCTGAGCCTTTAAGCAAGTCTATTACGCGCGGCATTCGCACTTGGAGCAAGGGCGAATGGCAGGTCATATTAGACGACATGGGTTTCAAGGCGCATGAGTTTGCCTACCCATTCCCTGATTACAAAATCCCTGATGCGATTTTATCGGATCATTTCCTGGCCAATAATCAACACCCAACACAAGTATTGGGCGGCATTGCCTCTAGAGATTACGTCTCGCTGTGGTGGCCGAATATGTCTGAAGCTTTGTTCTGGGATACCGCTGCGCAGACGGGCAATGTTGATCAATACGCCAATTCATTTTTGATCGTGGTCGGGCAAGATTCAGCACGGATTGCTGAGATCATAGATTTTGATTTCGTGCGCTTTGCCAGCCATAAGCGCAAATTGCCGTATCGCTTGCAGGTGAGTAAGAAGCGCGATGAGTCGCAGGTGCGCCGCACGGCATTGCTTGATACTCAAAAGCCGGAAAAAGAATTATTTACGCATCATCATATTAAAACTGAGCCTTTTGTCGATGGCAGAGTGTTGGAGCAGATTTGGTTAGATGCGCTGTCAATTACGCCGAGCTATGATGAGCTGGCGAAACATCTTCAGGTGTATGGTGTGTATATTGAAGGGCTATTAAAAAAGGATGGGCATGTCTGGGTAGATGCCTTGCCTAGAAATATCATTGTTGATGCGCGTGAAGAATGGTATTTGATTGACCAAGAGTGGCATGCAAATGCGGCATTAACCCCGCCCGTGCTGATGTTTAGAGCCTTGTTTTATTTCGCGGTTGGGTCGGCGTCTATTTTTGAGAAAATGGCGCAGTTTGGTCTCAGTTTAGAAGGCGCTCAAAGTGAGTTTCCTGTTATCGAAAGCGTGGACGAGTTTATTGCATGGGGCTTTTCGCAATTAGATTTGGATTATTCAAAACACCGCGATGAATGCATTCAATTTGAGAATCAATTACAGCAGCAAATATTAAGAACAGGCTTTCAATCTGAGCTTACGCCATTGTTAGAAAAAGACTTATACGAATGGCAAGCATTGGATGTTAAGCCAGAGCCTCTGGAAATACGCGCTTTCTGGACGCAAGTCAAAGGCGTGTGGCACATGGATCATTCTGTCGGCGAGGCGTATACAGAAGGGTTTGATGCGCAGATGCAGTTGGTTTTGCCCCAGATGTTAACAACGCATCGCTATTTAAGGTTAGATCCTGCGGCAGATATTATGCAGCTGTTCAATGGTGGCTTAAGCCTGAAGGCGTTAAATATTGTGGTGATGCGGGACTCTGGCCAGCAAGATAAGGTGTATTCACTTGAATCGACCGAGCAGTTATTAGCTGCGGCCGAGTTACAAGGTTTTCGAGTGACGTCTTCGGGGTTGATGGTGGCAACCTCTGCGGATGCGCAGATTTTACTGGATTTACAGCAAATCATCTGGGGCGACAATATTCAACAGATTTTGTTGCGCTTTCAATGGGAGACGGTACCGGACGATACAGTTAATGCTAGGCAATTTTTGAAAGAAGAAGCCATTAGAATGACGAAAAGAGTGGCGCTTAAGCAGCATATTTTAAATAGACAACAGCAAAGAATTGATGCATCAAGCGAGGTTCTGCAAGCGCTAGAAAAAAAAGTGGCTGAGTGTCAGGCCCGATTAGAGCAGCCGAAAGGGCTGGTCGATAAAGTTTTGGGTAAATTAGGCTTTAAAAACACCTAGCAAAGCCTTAGTCTTGATCTAGTCATCACTCTTTTTTATGTAAACTATAAAATATCATTATAATTTGCTTTATAAGATTTATTATGGGCTTAGAAGGGTATAATGCCCTGAGTTTATGCGTTCTAGCAAAGAGCGCACCCTCTGCATGATTTTAGGTTGCTGAGGCATAAAATTAATTTGCTTGTCTGAATCTGCGCAAAGCATTAATTTCAAAGCATTGAGCAATAATAATTATTCTATAAAAGTGTTAGCGAACTATCTCCCTATTTTGATTTTCATCGGTATCGGCATTTTTGTCGGTGCGGCCGCTATTGGCATTGGCTTGGCCTTATCGCCAAATCGTCCTGATGCGCAAAAACTATCGCCGTATGAGTGTGGTTTTGAGGCGTTTGAAGATGCGCGCATGAAATTCGACGTACGTTTTTATTTGGTCGCCATTTTGTTCATCATATTTGATTTAGAAATCGCCTTTTTATTCCCATGGGCGGTGGTGTTAGATGAAGTTGGCTTATTTGGCTTTTGGGCGATGGTCATTTTTCTGGTAGTGTTGATTATTGGTTTCATTTACGAGTGGAAAAATGGTGCGCTCGAGTGGGATTAGCCCAGTTGAGATTAGCTCAGTAAAATTTGGACGAATACGATGTCAATAGAAGATAAATTTGAAGAAGGCTTTGTCACTGCACGCTTAGATGACCTCATCAATTGGGCGCGCACGGGCTCTATGTGGCCGATGACTTTCGGCTTAGCTTGCTGTGCGGTTGAGATGATGCAGGCAGGCGCATCACGCTATGATTTAGACCGCTTCGGTATGTTGTTCCGCCCTAGTCCGCGTCAATCTGATGTGATGATTATCGCGGGCACACTGACCAATAAAATGGCGCCTGCTTTGCGTAAGGTCTATGACCAAATGGCGGAACCTCGTTGGGTGATTTCGATGGGCTCTTGTGCCAATGGTGGTGGTTATTATCATTACTCTTATTCCGTGGTGCGCGGTGCTGATCGTATCGTGCCAGTAGATATCTATGTGCCAGGTTGCCCGCCGACGGCAGAAGCTTTGATTTACGGTATTTTGCAGCTGCAAAAGAAAATCAAGCGCACCGAAACCATCGCGCGAACGGCTTAAATTAAAGAACAATGAGCAGATTAGAACAACTCAGTGCCGATGTGAAAGCTTGCTTAGGTGCGCAATGTCTAAGCAATGAAACCGCTTTTGATGAAGTGACGGTAGAAGTTGCGCCTGAAAATATCAAAGCGGCTTTATTCGCTTTACGCGATGACGCCAAAACGGATTTCGCCCAGCTCATCGATTTGTGCGGTGTTGATTATTTAAAATATACCGATCACCTAGATTACGAATGGAGCAAGCCACGCTATGGCGTGGTGTATCACTTGCAATCGATTCAACACAACTGGCGCTTACGGGTAAAAACGTATTTAGATGGCGAGCCGCCTTTACTCGATTCCATTATTGACGTGTGGCCTTGTGCGAACTGGTTTGAACGTGAAGCCTTTGATTTGTTCGGCATCGCCTTTGATGGCCACCCAGATTTACGTCGAATTTTGACGGACTACGGTTTTATCGGCCATCCATTTAGAAAAGATTTTCCGTTATCTGGGCATGTAGAAATGCGCTACGACGAAGAAAAAGGCCGCGTGATTTATGAGCCTGTGAGCATCGAGCCGAGAATCTTGGTGCCGCGTGTTAACCGTGATTTAAAGCAGGGTCAATAAGATGTCTGAAATCCGCAATTACACCATGAATTTTGGCCCGCAGCATCCTGCGGCACACGGCGTGCTGCGCATCGTTATGGAGATGGATGGCGAGGTCATTGAGCGCGCCGATACACACATCGGCCTGCTGCATCGTGGCACCGAAAAACTAGCAGAATCTAAGCCCTATAATCAAAGTATTGGTTATATGGATCGCCTTGATTACGTTTCGATGATGTGCAATGAGCATGCTTATGTGATGACCATCGAGAAGCTTTATGGCGTCACGCCGCCGATTCGCGCACAATATATCCGCGTGATGTTCGATGAAGTCACGCGTATCTTAAACCACTTATTATGGCTCGGCGCGCACGCGCTAGACGTGGGCGCGATGACGATGTTTTTATATTGCTTCCGTGAGCGCGAAGATCTCATGGATGCTTATGAGGCGGTCAGTGGTGCGCGCTTGCACGCGACTTATTACCGCCCGGGCGGCGTGTATCGAGATTTGCCCGATGAGATGCCGCAATATGAGCCCAATGCGCGTTTTAACGAAAAGAAAACCCGCGAGCGTAATGAAGATCGCTCTGGCAGTTTATTAGATTTTTTGGAATCGTTCACCAACCGTTTTCCGGGTTATGTGGATGAATACGAAACGCTATTATCTGATAACCGTATCTGGAAACAGCGCACGGTGGATATCGGCATTGTCACGCCAGAGCGCGCGATTGCCTTAGGTTTTACGGGGCCAATGTTGCGCGGCTCAGGCATTGAGTGGGATTTGCGTCGCAAGCAACCGTATGAAGTCTACGAAGAATTAAAATTTGATATTCCAATCGGCACCAATGGCGATAGCTACGACCGCTATTTGATTCGCGTGGAAGAGATGCGTCAATCAAACCGCATTATCAAACAATGTATTGATTGGCTTAGAAAAAACCCGGGTGATGTGATGCTACACGACAGCAAACTCGCCCCGCCACCGCGCCCAAAAGTGAAGCAAGAAATGGAATCATTGATTCAGCATTTTAAATTATTCACAGAAGGTTATAGTTTGCCAGCGGGCGAAGCGTATTGCGCGATTGAACACCCTAAAGGCGAGTTCGGCACTTACATTGTATCGGATGGCACCAACAAGCCTTACCGTTTGAAAATCCGTGCGCCAGGTTTTGTGCATATCGCCGCGCTAGATGAAATGACGCGCGGGCATATGTTGGCAGATATGGTCGCGATTATCGGCACACAAGATTTAGTATTTGGTGAGGTCGATCGCTGATGTCGGATTCAATCACCCTTAGCCAAGCGGCATTAGATCAAATCGAAATTGAAGCAGGCAAATATCCTGCCGATAAGCGCGCGTCTGTTTTGATGGCGGCGTTGACCATTGCCCAAGCAGAGCATGGGCATTTGAGCCATGCCTTGATTGAGCGCGTGGCCGAGATTGCTAAAGTGCCTGCGATGCGCGCTTATGAAGTGGCGACTTTTTATTCTATGTATGAGCATAAGCCTTGCGGCAAAGCTCAGATCAAAGTTTGCACCAATATCTCTTGCCAGCTGCGCGGTTCGGATGAAATCGTCGCACAACTAGAGAAACGCTTAGGCATTAAATTAGGTGAAGTCACCGAAGACGGCCAATTTGGCCTGAAAGAAGTTGAGTGTTTAGGCGCGTGTGTGGGTGCGCCGATGTTGCAATTAAATAAAGATTTTATTGAGAACTTAACGCCTGAAAGCATTGATACAATGTTAAATGAATTGGGCGCAGGAGACGCAAGCTGATGACTGAACAAATTTACGTTTGCTTGCCATTACCTGGGGTGGAAAACCCTTGGACGCTAGACGCGTATAAAAGCCAGCAAGGTTATGTTGCGCTTGAGAAAATGCTCAAGGGGCAAACCGACCCAAACGAGGTCATCGAAACCTTAAAAACCTCTAACTTACGTGGCCGTGGTGGTGCGGGTTTTCCGCCGGGCATTAAGTGGAGCTTTATGCCGCGTGATTGCGAAGGCCCTAGTTTTATCGTCTGTAACTCAGATGAAGGCGAGCCAGGTACGTGTAAAGACCGTGATATTCTGCGCTTTAATCCGCACGCCTTAATTGAAGGTATGATTATTGCCGGTTACACCATGGGCTGTAGCGCGGGTTATAACTATATTCGTGGTGAATTCTCTGAGCCGATTGAGCGCTTTGAAGCAGCGCTGATTGAGGCGCGCGCAGCGGGCTATTTGGGCAAAAATATTTTAGGCACGGGTATGGATTTTGATATTCATACGCATTTAGGCGCAGGCGCGTATATTTGTGGCGAGGAAACTGCCTTACTAGAATCAATCGAGGGCAAAAAAGGCCAGCCACGTTTTAAGCCGCCTTTTCCTGCGCAATATGGTTTGTTCGGCTGCCCAACGACGATCAACAATACTGAAACCTTGGCCTCTGTGCCTGCGATCATGCGCCGTGGCGGAGAATGGTTCAGAGATTTAGGCGTAAAGAATTCAGGCGGCACGAAATTATTTTCTGTCTCGGGCCACGTGAATAACCCCGGTAACTTTGAAGTGCCAATGGGTTTACCTTTTAGCGAATTGCTAGAAATGGCGGGTGGTATTTGGAAAGGGCGAAAAATAAAAGCCGTGATTCCAGGCGGCTCATCGGTGCCCGTGGTGCCCGGTGATGAAATGATGCAACTGAACATGGATTACGATTCCTTGCAAAATGCAGGCACGGCGATTGGTGCAGGTTCAGTGATTGTGATGGATGAAACCACTTGTATGGTCTCCACTCTAGAGCGCCTTGCGTATTTTTACCACGAAGAATCCTGCGGGCAATGCACGCCTTGCCGCGAAGGCACGGGCTGGTTGTATCGGATTATCAAACGCATTAACAGTGGCAAGGGTATTCCAGAAGATTTAGATACCTTGCTCGATGTGGCAAACCGCATTGAAGGGCGCACGATTTGTGCGTTGGGTGATGCCGCCGCATGGCCAGTGCAAAGTTTCTTGAAGCATTACCGACATGAATTTGAAGCTAAGATTCCAGACATGGCGTCACATATTAAAACCAAGGTGGCCTAAGCGATGAGCACGATCAAAATTCAAGTTGATGGTCAAACGCTAGAAGCGCAAGCGGGGCAGATGCTCATTGAGGTGACGGATCAAGCGGGCATTCATATTCCGCGTTTTTGTTATCACCCCAAGCTATCTATCGCGGCCAACTGCCGCATGTGTTTGGTGGATGTTGAAAACGCCCCCAAGCCATTGCCTGCCTGCGCCACGCCGGTGAATGATGGTATGGTGGTGCAGACACAATCAGAATTAGCCAAAGGTGCGCAAGACGGCACCATGGAGTTCTTACTCATTAACCACCCCTTAGATTGCCCGATTTGCGATCAAGGCGGTGAGTGCCCACTGCAAGAACAATCGATCGATTACGGCGCGAATGCTTCGCGTTATCACGAGCCAAAGCGTTTGGTGAAGAACGATAATATCGGGCCCTTAATTGCTACGTGGATGACGCGCTGTATCCATTGCACCCGTTGCGTTCGTTTCGGCGAAGAGATTGCAGGCGTGATGGAATTAGGCATGATGGGTCGGGGCGAGCACGCCAAAATTAAAACATTCCCGACGATTGAATCAGATAACCCTGCCGCTGAAGTTGATGCTTTTTTAAATGGCGCGGTTGATTCGGAATTATCAGGCAATGTCATTGAGCTTTGCCCTGTGGGTGCATTAACGGCGCTACCGTCGAAATATGCGGCGCGGGTGTGGGAGATGCAAAACCATGCGTCGGTTAGCCCGCACGATTGCGTGGGCACGAACATCAACATTCAAACCTTGCGCGGCGAGATTAAGCGCACGGTGGTGCGCGAAAACCCTGAGGTTAATCAATATTGGTTAGCAGATCGCGACCGCTTTGCTTATGAAGGCGGCTTATCTGATGCACGTTTAACGCGCCCGATGATCAAAGATCAACACGGCTGGCGTGAAGTGGATTGGGATGTGGCGTTAAAGCATGCCGCTGCAGGCATCATCACCGTAAAGCAGCGCTTTGGCGCAACCTCTATGGGCGCATTGGCCAATGCTTCGGCCACCGTTGAAGAATTATTTTTAGTGCAAAAACTGATGCGCACCTTGGGCAGCAACAATATTGATCACCGCCTGCGCCAAGAAGATTTCCGCGATGATTTTGTTGCGCCGTTGTATCCTGGCAGTGAGTTGGCCATTGCGGAGTTTGAGACTTTAGATGCAGCCTTATTGGTCGGTTCGAACATTCGTAAAGAGCAGCCTTTGTTAGGATTATTCTTGCGCCAAGCTGCGGTTAAAAACTCAGCGGAGATCAGCGCGATTAATCTAGTGGATTATGATTTTCATTTTCCGCTTGCGAACAAGCAACAAGTGACAGCGAAGGGCTTTGTGCAAAGCTTGGCCAATGTCGCGTTAGCGGTTTCTAAGGCTGCTAAAGTTGATTTAGATGAGTCGATTAGCTTACGCGCCACCACACCTGATGCGGCTGAAAAAGCCATAGCGAAATCTTTGTTGAATAAAAAAGCTGAACGCAAAGCGATTATTTTAGGCAGCACTGCTTTGAATCATTTTGAAGCCACGGCCTTAGCCGCGATTGCCGATTGGATTTGTCATCATACCAGCGCGAAATTAGTGAAGTTGCCAGAAGGCAATAGCGCAGGTGCGTGGGTTGCAGGTTGTGTGCCACATCGCGCCGAGCATGGTGATGCGGTGGGCGAGACAGGTTTAAACGCCAAGCGTATGTTGACGGAATCTGAAGCCTTACATGCGTATTTACTCTATGGCGTAGAGCCGGGTTTAGATGCGCACCGCAGTGGTGAGGCATTAGGCGCGCTAGAAGCAGCTGATTTTGTAGTGCAATGCAGCGCCTTTACCAGCGATGAAGCCTTATTATATGCCGATGTGTTATTACCCATCGCCACTTATACTGAAACCAGTGGCAGTTACATTAACTGTGCAGGGCGAGTGCAAGGCAGCCGCGCGGCGGCAGACCCTGCAGGTGAAGCACGCCCAGGTTGGAAAGTCTTGCGTGTATTAGCAAATTACCTTGAGCTTGATGGTTTTGAGCATAAAAGCTTAGCCGATGTGCAAGATGATTTTGTCTTGGGCAATGAGCAAATCATCTCGCAACGCGGCGCGATGTTAAACGAAATCCCTCTTAATTTAGAAGCGGATGTCGTGTATCGACACGTCGAAACACCAATGTATCGCACGGATATGATGCTGCGCCACGCGACTGCTTTGCAGAAAACGTCAGATAACCCCTCACCTGCAGTGGGCTTGAATGCGAGCACGATTCAAGCATTAGGTTTAGCCGCGGGCGAGCAAGTTCAAGTTAAACAAGGCGCGGTTGAGATTAGCTTGCCTTTGGTTGAGGATAACCGCATGCTGGATAACAGTGCGTTTATTCCAGCGGGCTTGTACGAAACATCAGTCTTAAGTGGCTTAGATGCCTTGACGATTACCAACAGTGAGGCAGACGCATGATTGATGCCTTACATACTTGGCTGTTTAGTTTAGATTTTCTGCCCGAGTGGCTGCTCACGCTCACCTGGATTTTATGGAAAATCGTGGCGATCGTTGCGCCATTAATGGTGGCAGTGGCGTACTTCACTTTTGCAGAACGTAAATTAATTGCTTATATGCAAGTGCGCGTGGGCCCGAATCGCGTGGGGCCTAAAGGTTGGTTACAGCCGATTGCTGATGCGGTGAAATTGATGTTCAAAGAGATCATCATTCCAAGCAAAGCAAACAAATATTTATTCTTAGGCGCGCCCTTACTTTCCATTGGCCCTGCCTTAGCGGCGTGGGCGGTCATTCCCTTTACGGAAAATTTAGTGTTGGCAGATATCGACGCAAGTTTATTGTTTGTATTGGCGCTCACATCAATGGGTGTTTATGGTGTAATTATCGCAGGGTGGGCGTCGAACTCCAAATATGCTTTTTTAGGCGCGATGCGTTCGGCGGCGCAAATTGTTTCTTATGAAATTGCCATGGGCTTTGCCTTGGTGGGCGTGTTGATGTGCGCAGGTTCTTTGAATCTTCGCGAGATCGTCATCGCACAAGAAGGCGGTTTCTGGCAGTGGTATTGGTTGCCGTTGTTTCCATTGTTCATCGTTTACTTTATCTCAGGTGTGGCCGAAACCAATCGTGCGCCGTTTGACGTGGCCGAAGGTGAATCAGAGATTGTGGCAGGTTTTCATGTTGAATATTCAGGCATGACTTTCGCTGTGTTCTTCTTAGCAGAATACGCCAATATGATTTTAATCGCGGCTTTAACCGTGTTGCTGTTCTTAGGCGGTTGGTTGCCTTTATTTGAGTTTGCACCGTTCAGTTCTATTCCGCCGTTTGCGTGGTTGTTCGGTAAGATCGCTTTTGTCTCGTTTTTCTTTTTATGGTTTCGTGCGACTTTTCCGCGATACCGATATGATCAAATCATGCGCTTAGGCTGGAAAGTCCTGATTCCTGTTACATTAGTGTGGATTGCGGTGATTGGTTTAGTGCGTTTTTATACGCCATTTGATTTCATTTTTCGCTAGGAGGTGAAGCATGGGCATTAAGCAATTTATAAAAACCTTTGGCTTGGTCGAGTTGTGCCAAGGCTTTGGCGTGACGGGCAGCAAGATGTTCAAAAAGAAGCTGACGATCATGTATCCTGAAGAAAAAACGCCTAAGTCGGTTCGATTTCGTGGCTTACACGCTTTGCGCCGTTATGATGACGGCACCGAGCGTTGCATTGCTTGCAAATTATGCGAAGCGGTTTGCCCTGCCTTGGCGATTACGATTGAATCAAATGAATTACCAGATGGCGAACGCCGTACTAGCCGTTACGACATCGATTTATTCAAATGTATTTATTGCGGTTTTTGTGAAGAGGCCTGTCCGGTCGATGCGATCGTGATGACGGATATCCATGAATTCCACATGGAAGACCCAAGCACTGAGCGCGTGATTGATAAAGCAGGTTTATTGAAAATCGGCGATGAAAACGCCGCGTCGATCACCGCCAATCGCAAACAAGATTTACGCTATCACGGTTAAAAATTAAATTAACACTATGACGTTTTATCAACTTACCTTTTATTTCTTTGCCAGCATTGTAGTGCTGGCAGGTGCTGCGGTGGTGACGATCAAAAACCCCGTCAAAGCAGCATTATTTTTGGTGCTGGCATTTGTTGGCGCATCGGGCGTATGGCTCACTTTACAAGCGGAATTTCTCGCGATTGTGTTAGTGCTGGTGTATGTCGGCGCAGTGATGGTGTTGTTCTTATTTGTGGTGATGATGCTTGATATCGATATGGCGGTCATGCGCGCGGGCTTTACCCGATATTTGCCAATTGGTGCCGTGATCGCCTTGTTATTAGTCGCCCAATTAGTCTTTGTATTTAACGGCGCATTTAGCCCCGAGGTAATGGGTGAGTTACCCATCGTGCCAGCGGATTACTCAAATACTAAGGCGCTCGGTGCGATCATGTACACCGATTATGTGTTGGTGTTTGAATTGGCGGCGTTGATTTTATTGGTAGCGATGATTGCTGCGATTTCTTTAACCCATCGTAAGCGCGATGGTAGTAAACGTAGCAAAGCGGTTGATCCTGCCACGCAGGTTACGGTGCGTAAGGAAGATCGATTAAAGCTGGTGGATATTAAATCTGAACCGAGGGTGTCATCATGATTCCATT
>JAZGFQ010000076.1:0-7544 GCA_036479635.1 Arenicellales bacterium | reverse complement strand
ATCCCAAGATTGACTGCTAACGCCTGTGCTTGGAGAAGTCACCATCGCATCAATGATGCCAGTTGAAAATGCTTGTGGAATCTCAGGTGTTTGTACTGTCGTTGGTGTTGCTTCAAGTAAAACAGCTAAACGAGAGGTTGCAGGGCTATAAGCACGTAATTTCATGCCTTTAAGATCTGCGCCTGATGCAATGGCTTTCTTAGTGTAAAAACCTTGTGGTGGCCATGGCACTGCATAAAGTAACTTGATGCCGTCTTTGTGTAAAGCCGCTTCAATGGCAGGGCGTGATGCCGCCCAAAGCTTTTTAGCGCTTGCGAAATCAGAGGCTAAGAAAGGAATGTTATCAGCTTTGAAAATAGGGTTGTCGTTGCCTAATAAACCCATAAACATTTCGCCAGCAGGCACTTGTCCACTACGCACTGCGCGGTGAATTTCAGGGTGTTTGATTAAAGACGCGCCAGAATGCACAACGATATTCAGCTCGCCATTAGTGGCCGCTTTTACGTCATCGGCAAAATGATTTACGTTTTTAGTGTGATGAACGCCATCGCCATAAGGGGTGGGCATGTCCCATTTAGTTTCAGCCATCGCAGCACTGCTTAAAACAGTTGCGCCTAGAATAAGGGCGGCAATATTAGTGATTTTCATGTGTCAAATCTCCTGAGAGGTTTATAATTATTGGAACGATCAGTATAAGACTACATTGGTGTTTGTCAATGCGACCTTAGGCCATGCCCTTAGAAAACGAAGCAGTTTTGATACAAATTACAGATATGCGTGCTTAATTTGAATTTTGGCTTTAAAATGGCTTAATATTGCGCCACATCAAATATACTGATTTGTGCAGTGCTATAAGGGCATCTGATTCAGTCTAAAAACTAAGAGAAAACTAAATGAAAAAATTTAACCGTCGAGATTTCATCAAATTAATGTCCGCAGGCACCGCCGCAAGTGCGGCAGGTTTAACACTGCCGAGCATTTTAGGCCGTGATCGTTTGGCCGAGGCCGCTGAAGATTATTACAGTGTGCCGATGAACGGCGATGCGCGTATCTTGCACATCACCGATGTTCATGGGCAGTTATTCCCCGTACATTTTCGTGAGCCAAATGTGAATTTAGGTTTAGGCGGTGCGTATGGGCAATTACCACACGTTGTTGGTAAGCGTTTGCTTGATCAAATGGGCTTTGAGGAAGGCAGCCGCGAAGCCTACGCTTACACATATTTAGATTTCGACAATGCGCTGAAAAAGTATGGCCGCATGGGCGGTTTTGCGCACGTTAAAACTTTGTTGGATCAACTCCGAGACCAAGCGGGCGGCCAGCAGAACACCTTAACCCTAGATGGCGGTGATTTATGGCAGGGTTCAGCCACTTCTTTATGGACGCGCGGCATTGATATGGTGGAAGCCTCGAACATCTTAGGCTTAGATGTCATGGTTGGGCATTGGGAATTTACCTATAAAGAAGACGAAGTGTTAAACAACGTTACTTTATTCAAAGGCGATTTTATCGGCCAGAACGTCAAGGTTAAAGATGAATCTTTGTTTGAAGATGCGTATCCTGCTTTGGTTGAGAAATATGATGGCACGGGTTTATATGACGAAAGTTCAGGCCATGCTTTCCAGCCGTATGTGATTAAAGAAGTCAACGGTGCGCGCATTTGTATCGTTGGCCAAGCCTTCCCTAGAACTGCGAACGCCAACCCGCAAGAATTCTTCCCAGATTGGTCTTTTGGTTTGCGCGAAGATGAGATGATTGAATTGGTGGAAAATATTCACGCCGATGAAAAGCCAGATGCGGTGGTGTTACTATCGCACAACGGCATGGACGTTGATTTAAAAATGGCTGAAAATATTCCAGGCTTAAATGCCGTGTTTGGCGGCCATACACACGATGGTATGCCTAAGCCAGTTGAAGTAAATAACGTCAGCGGTGGCAAGTGTTTGGTCACCAATGCAGGTTCGCACGGCAAGTTCGTGGGTGTAATGGATTTTAGCTTTGATAACAGCAAAGTGAAGATGGATTACAAAATGTTGCCAGTGTTTGAAGATATGCTTGCCAAAGATAAGGAAATGGATGCGTATTTAACCCAAATGATGGGCACCACTTACGACGAGAATATTGTTGAAAGCCGCCGTAAGGAGTATTTCTTCAATCCAACACGCGTAGGCAAATCATTCAAAGATATTTTAGATGAGAAACTGGCGATTGCAGGCGAGACTTTATACCGCCGTGGTAACTTCATGGGCACTTGGGATCAAGTTTTATGTGATGCCTTGAACGATGAGTTTAAATCAGATATGTCATTATCAGCTGGCGTTCGTTGGGGCACCTCCGTGCCGAAAGGCGAGTGGATTACCATGGGCGATATGATGACGCAGTGCGCCATTACTTATGGCGAGACTTATGCACGCCCTATGAAAGGCTCAGATATCGCTGAAATGCTTGAAGGTATTGCGGATAACTTGTTCACCAAAGATCCATACCTGCAATCAGGTGGCGACATGGTGCGTATCGGCGGCGTTGATTACACCATCAACCCAACCAAAGACAAAGACCGTTTAAGCGATATTACCTTTGATAACACGGGCGAAGCGCTAGACCCTGAAAAAGATTATTTAGTCTCAGGTTGGGCAACGGTAGGCGAAGCGCCTAAAGGCCGTTTGATTTGGGATATCGTGCGTGATTACATCATCCGTGCGCGTGATGAGAATAATGTCTTGCATCTAAAGAAAATCAACACGCCTAAATTAGTGGGCGTGAGCGATAATCCAGGTTTGGCTGATTATATAGGCGAATCTGTCTAAAGTTTAATATGGGTTTGAAGTAGGCGGATGACATGAGCGCGACAAAACAGATTATTTTTTATCTGGATTTTGTCTCGCCCTATGCCTATCTCGCCTCAACTCAAATTGAAGCACTGGCTGCCAAGCACGGTTATTCCGTGCTTTGGCGGCCTTTTTTGATTGGGGCTACTTTTAAGGTAACAGGGCGTAAAGCACCGATTCAGCACCCCTTAGTGGGCGATTATATGAAGCACGACGTGCAGCGTTTTGCGCGTATGCTCGGCCAACCGCTGAATTTCCCGTTTAAATTCCCCATCTTGAGCGTGAAACCTTCACGTGTATTTTATTATTTAGAAGCACGCGATGGCGATCAAATTAACGCCAAGGCTTTTGCTGCCAAAGTGTATCAAGCTTATTTTGTTGATCAGCTCAATATCACGAATAATGAGGTGTTGGCCGCACTGGCAGCGCCGTTTGGTTTATCCGTGCAAGATTTAGAAATTGCAGTGTCTTCTGTCGAAATGAAGGATAAGTTCAAGGCGATCGTGGCTGAGGCAATTGACCGTAAAGTGTTTGGCGCACCGATGTTTATCGTTGAAGATGAAATGTTCTGGGGCGTGGATCGCATGGATCATTTGGATCAATGGCTAGCAAAAGGCGCTTGGTAAGGTGCTTTATAAGTGCGAATGGCGTTAAATTGAGCTAGACTAAGGATATAAATTCACAGTCATTAATAATTTCGTATGCGCTCTTTACACACCTTTAAAAAAGTTGTTCTCGGATTCAGTTTGCTCGCTTTAGGCGCTTGTGCAGGCACGGGTAATAATCATTATATGCTCAGCACTCAAGCACAGAATGAGACCTTTGAGACGATGACGTTTAAAACCCTACCTGCCGCTGAAAAGGTCAGGCTGGCAGTCAATAGTGCAGATCCAAGTTTTCAATTTAAAGGCGGTTATAGCCATTATGAGGCCTTAGCACTGCCTGATATGTCGCAAGCTTATGTTTTGCAGTTAGAGAGCGAAGTGGTGCGCACAGCGCAACAAGGTAAGGGGGAGATTTTCTTTCCTGTGCTCACATTTTTGGATGCGAAAAAGCAAGCAATTAATACTTATGATGCGCTGCCATACACGATGCAAACCCCCTTTTATGCGCGTAAGCATATCCGCGCTTCGATTAAAATAAGTGGCGCATTAGCTGATGCACGTTATGTGGTGATACACACCACTGATAAAAAACTAGATCAAGCCATTGCCAGTGGCGATGGAAAAAGTATTTTGCAATCGGGCGGGTTTAATACGATGGTGTTCGCGCCTATCACAAAACCTAGATACCGCACTAATTTTGGCCGCGAAGGTTGGGTAAGAGTATTGGCGTATCTACCACAGTAAAACTTAATCAAAGTCTCTCGTCATTGCGAGCGTAAGCGCGGCAAATCCGAGGGCGACACTCAAGGGCGACACTTCGGCAAGATCGGAGATTCGCCAAGACCGGAGGTTCGCCAAGACCAGAGTCCGTCACGAAGCTTTATTCATCTGAGGCCGCCATATATGAGTGACGTGCTACCTGTCAGGTTTAGCGTGATATTAAGGGCATTAAATAAAACTAGCCTTTAATTCTGGCTGTTTTGCTGATTCTCCCGCCAGCGCTGATATGTCGGTGTGGTGTCATAGCCCTTCGCTAAAACATATTCCAACACGCCCTGTAAGCGATACAAGCGCACCACCGAATCTATCCTAAACACTTCCCTGCCTTTCTCATCGAAGAACACAATGGTGGGCGAATAAAACACATCCAGTTCGCGCGCCCATTCTTCGGCGGTGGTGCGGTTTCCAGCAGGCGTTAATACGGTTTCATCCGACCACATATCTAATTGAACCACGTTAAACTGCGCCATGAGCGCACGTGTTTTAGCATCTTCAAGCGGTTCAGAGTGCAAAATATCACAGGCGTGGCAAGCTCGGCGCTCAAAGAAAATCGCCAAGGGTTGCTGGGCAGAAAAGCGGCTACGATCTAAAGCATACGGCGGTGATTCAAAAAAATCTTGTTCGTTTAAATCTTCTAAATCAAATTTTGGCGGTGGATTAGCGCGGGCTAAGTATTCTCGATAACTTTCGTTTTTATAATAACCTTCGGCCACATATTTCAGCGCGCCTCTGAATTTATACGGCGGGTAATAACCACGCAGACGTAGCGCTTCTTTACCGTCTTCGACATAAAAAACTAACGAAGGAGTGAAATTGGTGTTCTCCATTTCGGCTAGATCTTTTTCGCTTATGATGTTGCCATCAAAATCAGTGACGTCACGGTCACCCCAAATATCGAGTGAAATGACATTAAAATTTGCTTGGGTGTAGCGAACAATATCTTGTTCTTTTTCAAAATTAACTTCTAGCAAAGCTTCGCAATAAGCGCAGTGTTTCTGGCCGTAATAGACGATGATGCCTTTTTTATTATCAGCCTGAGCCTCGGCTAAATCATCTGGCAGGTTCAAAAAGGTTTCGCTAAACCATTTGGGGTGCGTGTTGAATATGCCGCGGGCGGTGTCGTCAATATCGGAGATATCAAAGCCTGAATCTGCATCAAAGTCAAAACCAAACTCAAATGCCGTATCCTCAGCATGGCTAGGGTATGTCGCCATTAGGATAAGACTAAATACGAATATAAACGAAGTGAGTGAGCGCTTAAAAGAATTGAGCAATGTTTGGTCAGTAAGATGATGTTGAATATTCTAATGATACGCCTTTTAAGGCTAAGACACACTTTGTAAATCTCAATTGGGGCAGTGCGTTAATTTATGACATGTGCAGTCATTGGGCATAAAAAAACCTCGCAGAGCGAGGTTTTAAAATCGATTAGCCTTGAAGCTTAATCGTCACCCATAATGCCTAAAATATGAAGCAGGCTAGTGAATAAATTGAAAATCGATACGAATAGCGTAACGGTTGCATTAATGTAATTAGTCTCGCCGCCGTGCACGATTTGGCTAGTCTCGTATAAGATTAGGCCGGACATCAGTAAAATAAACATGCCTGAAACCGCCAACGAGAGCATTGGCATTTGAAAGAAAATGGCACCAATACCAAGCAAGAAAGCCACTAAAATACCCGCCATTAACATGCCGCCCATAAAAGAGAAATCTTTACGGGTGATGACAGCATACGCAGATAAAGATACAAAAATAAGCCCTGTGCCGCCCATCGCGTTCATGACAATGCTACTGCCGTTAGGAATGCTGTTCACGTAAAGGCTGATAATCGGGCCGAGGGTGACGCCCATAAAGCCGGTGAGCGCGAACACGAATAAGATGCCATAACCTGAATTGCTGAACTTTGAGGTTAAGAACAATAAGCCGAAATAACCGACTAAGGTTGGAATCATGCCTAAACGCGGCCAATTCATCGCCATAGACAGCCCTGCCATAGCGGCGCTGAATAACAGCGTCATCGCTAGGAGTAAATAAGTGTTTTTGAGTGTGGAATTGATAATCACTTCACGTGATTGAACTGATCCGCTGGAATCGATGATACGCGCCATGGTGTCTCCGTAAATAGATAAAATAATAAAGATGAATTCTAACGTTAAAAAACCTAGAAAAGGTTAAACATTTGTCATTTATATGCGGCGTAAGTGCAAAAAATCAAGATTTAAGCGCAATCAGGCAAAGAATGCCGCCTTTGGTAATAAGTAATGATGTTCATTGCCTCCCCAAATTGGTATAGTTTTTATTTATATGTCATATAAAATCCCTATCGCAAAAAATTATAAATAGAGGCATTCCCTTGGCTGATCGTAGATTACAAGTTTTTACCACCGTTGCAAGGCTTCTGAGCTTTACCAAAGCAGCAGAAACCCTGCATATGACCCAACCTGCGGTCACCTTTCAAATCCGTCAATTGGAAGAATATTTCAATGCGCGTTTGTTTGATCGAACCCATAATCGGATTACTTTAACCGAAACGGGCGAGCTGGTGCAGACGTACGCTGATCAGATCATCGAAAAATACAAAGAAATGGATAACGCCGTGCGTACCATGACGGGTGAAGTACAAGGGCCGTTAGTGATTGGCGCGAGCACCACCATTGGCGATTACCTCATCCCGGAAATTTTAGGCGAATATCAGCGCCGCTTTCCTGACGTGACCATTCGTTTAAATATTTCTAACACCCAAGGCATTATTCACATGGTTGAGAATAATGATATCGACATCGGTATTGTTGAAGGCCCTGTTGAGAACAAAAACCTCACCACTGAAGTCTGTTGGCACGATGAATTGGTGTTGGCGTGTACGCCAGATCATGTTTTAGCGAAGAAAACCTCGGTCGACATCGAAGACTTATTGCCGCATCCTTTTATTGGTCGCGAAGAAGGCTCAGGCACGCGCGGCGTGTTTGAAACTTTTATCGAAGGCGGTGGCCATAGTTGTGATGATTTGAACCGTATTTTAGAATTCACCAGCCCTGAATCAATCAAAGCAGCAGTGGGCGCGGGTTTAGGCATTACGGTGCAATCTTTATCTACGTTGCAAAAAGAAATTGAGCTGAATATGTTGGTAACAGTGCCGTTAAAGCCTGCCTTAACACGGCCTTTTTCTTTGGTGTATCAGCGCCAGAAGTTCCGTGTGCAAGCAATGGAAGAATTTTTGGAATTCGCACAAGAACATTGCGAAAAGCGTAAGAAGAAGAAATAATTTCGGTGCAAGAGGCTTTATTTCAAGCGGCGAACGCACACCAAAAAGGTGGGCGTGAGTCTCACCT
>JAZGFQ010000075.1:0-6403 GCA_036479635.1 Arenicellales bacterium | reverse complement strand
GGAGTTCGGTGGCCCTGATTTAGATCATGCAAAATTATTCGTGATGATCGGCACGGCGGAAGATCATCACTCTAACCCATTAAAAATTGAGTTATCAAAATTTAAACGTAATGGCGGCAAGGTGATTGCGATTAACCCCGTACGTTCGGGTTATGCAGCGGTAGCGGATGAATGGATTCCAATCAAACCTGGCACCGATGGCGCATTAATTTTAGCCATCAATCGCGAAATTATTGAGCAAGGCTTATATGACCGAGATTTCGTCGTCAATTACACCAACGGCCCTGAGTTGGTGAACATGGATGAAAAAAGCAGCGAAGAAGGCATGTTCGTGCGTTTTGAAGTGCCCGTTGAAGAAGGCTGCTTTGACCCGCAAAATAAACTTTGGTGGGACCGCGAATTAGGCAAGCCTATTTCCAGCCATACCGAAGGCGCTGACCCATACTTAACGGGTGAATTTAAGCTTCACGATGACACCCCCGTAAAGCCTGCTTTCCAATTATTACGCGAGCGTTTAGATCAATACACGCCTGAATGGGCGGAAAGCATCACTAATATTCCAGCCGACACCATCCGCCGTTTGGCGCACGAAATGGGCGTGACGGCACGTGATCAGAAAATCGAGCTACCGTATCAGTGGATCGATACTTGGGGTAAGGAACATGAAACGGTGTCGGGTAACCCCGTGGCATTTCATGCGATGCGCGGTTTAGCGGCGCACTCCAATGGTTTCCATAGTATTCGCGCCTTGAGTATTTTGATGTCGTTGCTGGGTACGATAGACCGTCCAGGCGGTTTTAGGCATAAAGCACCCTTCCCGCGCCCCATTCCGCCTTGCCCGAAAACACCGACGCACCCTGATCAAATCCAACCGAATACACCGCTCCAAGGCGTGCCTTTAGGTTGGCCTGCAGAGCCTGATGATTTATTCATCGACGACGACGGCAAGCCTGCGCGGATAGATAAAGCATTTTCTTGGGAATATCCGTTCTCAGTGCATGGTTTAATGCACAATGTAATCACCAATGCGTGGCGCGGGGACCCTTACAAGCTCGATACTTTATTAATTTTCATGGCAAACATGGCATGGAACTCATCGATGAACACCTCTGAGGTGCGCAAAATGTTGGTTGATAAAGATGAGAATGGCGAATATAAAATTCCATTTATTGCAGTGTGCGATGCTTTTCAATCTGAAATGACGGCCTTTGCCGATATTATTCTGCCCGATACCACCTATCTTGAACGCCATGATGTGATGTCGATGTTAGACCGCCCAATTTCAGAATTTGATGGCCCAGTGGATGCGGTGCGCATCCCGATTTTACCGCCTACAGGCGATTGTAAGCCGTTCCAAGAAGTCTTACTAGAACTAGGCGCTCGCTTAAAATTGCCCGTGTTTTTAGATGAAGATGGCAAGCGGAAATATCGTGATTATCCAGATTTCATCACCCGTTTTGAAACCGCACCGGGCTCAGGCATCGGTTTTTTATCAGGCTGGCGTGGGCAAGGTGGCGAGAAATCGATGAAGGGTGAGCCCAACCCGAATCAGTGGAAGATGTATGAAGAAAATAACTGCATGCACCACCATAAATTACCGCCATCGTATCGTTACATGCGTAACTGGAACCAAGGTTATTTAAACTGGGCGCAAGAGCACGGTTTAACGCGCTATGCTGAGCCGATCGATATTCATCTTTACTCGGAAGTATTGCAAAAATTTCGCCGTGCAGCGCAGGGTAAATCAGATGGGCGACAGCCGCCAGAGAATTTACGCGCACGCGTAGAACGCTTTATGGATCCACTGCCGTTTTATCATGAGCCACTGGAAAACGAGCACATTAACCGCAGCGAATTTGAATATAATGCGATTACGCAACGCCCAATGGCGATGTATCATTCGTGGGATTCACAAAATGCATGGTTGCGTCAAATTCACGCACACAACTATTTACACATGCACCCCTCAGTGGGTGAGAAAAATGGTTTTGTCGATGGCGATTGGGTCTGGGCAGAATCTGTGCATGGCAAAGTGCGTTGTCAGGCAAAATTTACCGAAGCGGTTGAGCCCGGCACAGTCTGGACGTGGAACGCGATTGGTAAGGCATCAGGTGCATGGAATTTAGATAAAAAAGCCAATGAATCTAAGCGCGGTTTTTTATTAAACCATGTGATTGGCGAAGAATTACCGAATCAAGCAGAAGGTGAACATTTATCAAACTCCGACCCGATCACTGGCCAAGCAGCATGGTTTGACGTGAGGGTGAAGATTTATAAAGCCGATGACAATGAACCACAAGAAACCAGCCCGCAATTTAAAACTATGCCGATGTATCCAGGCATGAAAGCGGCGCCGAAAAAATGGCTAACGTTTAAAGCAGGTGAAGGTCGCTTTAAACGCTTTTTAGCAGGTAAAAAAGCATGACCCAATTAGCGCTGATTATTGATTTAAACGTGTGCGTGGGCTGTTCAGCTTGCGTGACTTCTTGCAAGGAATGGAACACGTCTAGCGATACCGCTGGCGTAATGGCGGATAGAAACCCTTATGGGAAAGACCCATCAGGCACATTTTTTAACCGCGTACAAACTTTTGAGATTGGTGAGTTTCCAAATACTGAAGTGGTGCATTTTCCGAAAAGTTGCTTGCACTGCGAAGAGCCACCTTGCGTGCCAGTGTGCCCAACGGGCGCGAGCTATAAGCGCGAGGAAGATGGCATTGTGTTGGTGGATTACGACAAGTGCATTGGTTGCAAATATTGTTCGTGGTCTTGTCCGTATGGTGCGCGTGAGCTGGATGAAAAAGAAAAAGTCATGAAGAAATGCACGCTGTGCGTGGATAGAATTTATGATGAAAGTTTACCAGAGGAGCGCCGCAAACCTTCTTGCGTGTTAGCCTGCCCAACCAATGCACGTTTATTCGGAGATGTGCATGATCCTGATTCTCACGTTTCGCAATTGATTCGAGAAGAAGGGGGTTATCAACTTATGCCTGAGTGGGGCACAAAACCTGCAAACCATTATTTGCCGCGCCGTAAAACTAAAATCACCGTGCGCGAGAATGAGCTTGAACGTGTTGATAATCCGCTGAAGAAAGAAGAGCGTAAAGCGGTCGATCAAGACACCGCCAGTTTAGATGACTTTGTCGCTTGGTAATCCACTTTAATTTATAGAAAAATATCATGAATCCAGCATTTTCCGTTATTTTCCTCACCACCTTAATTGGTGCAGCGCAGGGTTTGTTTTTAGCTTTAATGGCCGGTCAGATTTACAGTGATTTAGGCGTGATTGTCGAGCCGTTAGAAAAGTCGTTTTATATCACTGGCGCCATCATTGTGACGCTGTTGATGGTCTTGGGTTTATTGGCCTCGTTCTTTCATTTAGGCCGTCCTGAGCGTGCATGGCGCAGCGCAACGAAATGGAAAACCTCATGGTTATCGCGTGAAGTAATCGTGTTGCCAGCGTTTGCAGGCATGGCGGCATTATGGGGCGCGCTGCATTATTTAGACATCAATCCGATTGTATTCGTGCCGTTTGATACGATACAAATCCGCTTAACCATGGTGATCGGTTTGATGGCATCAGGTTTAGCCATGTTGCTGTTTCTATGCACGGGCATGATTTACGCGGCGGTGAAATTTATCCAAGAATGGGCATCCCCCTTAACGGTGGCGAATTACACTTTATTGGGTTTTGCATCAGGCTTTACTTTAGCAGGGGCGTTGGCGAGTTGGTTGGAACTTGAAAGTTTTGAATTTTATGTGAATTGGGCGATCTTATTAACCATTGTTGCCTTCATTATGCGCATGATTTCGCTATATCGAAACGCACATATCAAACTTAAATCCAGCCCTCAAACTGCCATTGGTATTCGTCACCCCAAGATTGTGCAAACCTCACAAGGTGCAATGGGCGGCTCGTTTAACACGCGTGAGTTTTTCCATCATCAGACCGATGCCGTGGTCAAAGTCATAAAATGGTTTTTTATTATTGGCACATTTATAGTACCCGTGGCACTGATGGCATTCGGCTTAATGCAATCCAGTGCAGGCTTATTTATAGCTGCGATTGCAGTGCAATATTTAGGCTTATTAGCAGAGCGCTGGTATTTCTTTGCTCAAGCACGCCACCCGCAGAATATTTATTATAACGCAACATAAGCGGCTAGGTACTCATGTTCATGGAGCGATATTAGGTTTAAGTATTTTGTAATGATTTTTGGGTTCAAGCTAAATTGAATAGATAGCTTAGCGTATGAAGCTCAACATTAGATTTGAGATATTGTATTATGTACGTTCTTTAATGAATGCGAGAATGTAATGATGAGTGCTTTTTTGATTGTCGATACGGACATTAAGAACCCTGTTGAATATGAAAAATATAAGGCGCTTGCCAAACCCGTGGCTGAGCAATATGGCGGAGTGTATCGTGCTAGAGGGGGTAAAATAAGTTTAATCCAAGATGCGTTATGGACACCTACTCGAATGGTGATCATTGAGTTTCCAGATATGCAAAGTGCCCAAGCTTTCGTAGATTCAAAAGAATACGCACCGATTAAACCTTTACGCCTAGATAACGCAGAATGTACTTTGTTTATTCTTGAGGGTGATTGAACTCAAATTTAAGCCCAGCTTCAAGCTTTGCTTAAAGTATCAGTCGTATTGATTTGTATATCTCCACTTAAAGATTTATGCACAGGGCAGCGATCAGCAACTAACATCAAGCGTTCATATTGTTTGTCATCGAGTTCACCGAGTAAAGTGATTTTACGGCTTAAGATTAAGCTGCGTTTGCCGTTAGCATCTTTCTCACTTAAAGATTTCTCGAGATGTACTTTAACGTCTTTTAAGGGCAGTTGCTCACGTTTAGCCACCATGCGGATGGTCATTGCGGTGCATAAACCTAAGCTCGATAATAAAAACTCATACGGGCTAGGGCCTTTATTTTGGCCGCCAAAAGACAGTGGTTCATCTCCCGTTAGGCGGTGATCTTCGGTGTCAATCTGGCAGGTGAAATCGTGGTCTATCTCCCGCACCATAACCTCACCATGCGCGACGGCTGCTTTTTTGAGCGGGGTTTCAGTATTAAGGTTTAAGTAACGGCTAACCCATGTGCTGATCATGGTCGCGACGTAATCGGCATCTTTCGCTCGGCTGAGCAGATGATCGGCATTGGCCAGTGAGATAAAACTTTTGGGGTGTTTGGCAGCGCGATAGATTTTAGCGGCTTCGTCAATAGAAACCATATCATCCACAGGAGAATGAAAAATCAATAAGGCTTTTTTTAAGCGTTCGATATGTTGCGTGTCGTTATACCGTGCGATGTCTTCTAGAAATTGTTTTTTGATGGTGAACTGCCTGCCTGCAAGATCAACCATCGCGCTGTCTTGTGCAATTTTCTCTTTATGTGCCACAAATAAATGCTCGATGTGCTTGCCGGTTGCAGGCGCAGCAATGGTGACGATGGCTTTGACCGATGGCAAATGTTGGCTAACGGCTAAGACTGCTGCACCCCCTAAACTATGGCCGATTAAAATATCAGGTGCTTGGTACTCGCTGGCCATAAATTTAGCCGCAGATTGTAAATCTTGTAAATTGGATGAGAAATTTGTGTTGGAGAAATCGCCATCGCTGTTACCTAATCCTGTGAAATCAAAGCGTAAAGTGGCGATCCCTTCATCCGCTAATGCGCGGGAAATGCGCGAAGCGGCGGCAATGTCTTTTGAGCAGGTAAAACAATGCGCAAATAAGGCATAGGCCTTAGGCGTGCCCTCGGGTGTCTCTAGTAAGGCAGCGAGTGGTTCGCCTGTTTGGTTATCAAAAATGACTTTAGTGCGTGGCATAAGATTTTATTTGTTTAGATTGAGAAAGGTCAAAGCACTGCGATTCATGATTCGTTATTATGCAGAGGCCCTTTAGCGTTTTCTTTTGTGTTGGGCGATATAACTAACAATTATTATTGCGCCAAGCACGATAACTGCGCATTATAGCGACAATAAACAAAGAACTCATTTACTAGAAATAATAATCAAATGTTGCGCCCATTAAAAGCCTTATTTATATCATTGCTGAGTAGTTTGCGTGATCTGGCGCCTATCATTGCTGTCATCGCTTTTTTTCAAATCATTGTGTTGCAACAACCTATTCCAGATTTAGTTAGTTTGATTACAGGTATATTATTTGTCTTGCTGGGCTTAACCTTTTTTATCTATGGTTTAGAAATGGGTTTGTTTCCGATTGGTGAATCAATGGCGCATGCCTTTGCGAAAAAAGGCAGTGTTTTTTGGTTATTGGCTTTTGCATTTTCGCTGGGCTTTGGCACCACTATCGCTGAGCCTGCTTTGATTGCGGTTGCGGCGGAATCAGCGGGCATTGCGGCGCAAGGCGGCATCATTTTAAATAATCAA
>JAZGFQ010000074.1:0-2549 GCA_036479635.1 Arenicellales bacterium | reverse complement strand
TTCAGCAGACGCTAATTGCGCTTTAACCTCTGTTTGGAAAACCTGAGGGCAGTTTAAGCTTAATACTTCAGATAACAGCATCAAATCTTCTGCGGTTTGTTTAGCGAGTGGTACATCTTTTACTAACGTGGCGAGCGTCATGTGTGCGCTGGCCAGATTAGACATTACCATGGTGGCTAAATTGACGGGCAATAATTGTTCTTGCCAGATATATAAGGCGTTATCATACGATTTAATCGCCGCCTTTAAATGCTCGATATTTTCTTCGCGTTCGCCTAATAGTTGGAAAACCACGCCTAGGTTGTTATGCGCCATCGCCAGCTTTTTAGGCTCGTCTTCCATCGAAAACTCAGCCAGCGCGTTGTTATACGCCACCACAGATTTCTCTAGGGTACGATTGCCTTTTAACAACTTGCCGTGTTCAAAAAAGGCCAGGCCAAGATGGTGCATGGTGAGCGCCCATGCCTTAGGCTGGGTCTCGCGCTTAATTTCATTAAAAGCATCCGTATGGGCATCAACCGCCAGTGACAGCGGTTTTGGACTGGCTTGATGATGCCCTAAAAGATTCAGCGCAGAGCCTAAGTTGTTTAGGGTGATTGCCCAGTCGATTGGCTCGCTTGATTGCGTAAATACTTCTAATGCTGCGTTGAAAGCTTCGGTGGCGCTAATGAGAATATTGGCATCTTTCAAACAGCTTCCCAGCGCACTTAACACCGTGCCTAAGGCATTTTGTAAGGTCGCCCATTTTGTTGGGTTTTGCGCACGCAATTTGGCGGTGATGGCATTTTCAAAAGCGGTTTTAACGCCAACCAATGCATTTACATCGTGCGGGCGGTGCTCAAGATCTGCCCAGAAGTAGCTGATGGTGACTTTACTTAAGGCTGTGTCGCTGTCTTTGAGGGGTGCAAGCTTAGGCAGGGCGCTGTGGTAAACCGCTATGGCCTGCTCCAATGCATGGTAGTCAGGCTGGAGTAGATAATTAGTGGAGGATTTCATTGATATCAGGTGAATCACCGACTTTGCCGCCGATGGCGATTTCTTCTTCAGTGGCATCGCGAATTAATAACACTTCAAGCGTGAAAATAACTTCTCGGCCGCATAATGGATTATTGCCATCGACGGTTAAGGTTTTATTTTCTTCGTCGATTTTAGTCACTAAAAAGTCTTTAGGCTGACCCTCACTGTTTTCCATAACAACGGTGGTGCCGACTTTTCGATATTCTTCAGGCACGTTATCAAGGTGATCGGTAAAGACCAGCTTTTCATCTCTAGGCCCGTAAAGTTTATCGCAATCGATGGGCAAGGTGATGGCATCGCCGACGGCTTTGCCTTGTAAGTCTTGAGTCACTTCAGGTGATAAAGCTTCGCTAGCGCCGTGTACATAGCCGATGGGGAATTCAACTTCAGTGATGACGCTGCCCGTTCTTTTATCAATTACCTTGTAGGTTAATTCAACGTACTTTTGGTTTTGTATGGTATCAGACATGATGATTAGAATATGGTCGCGCCAAAAATTTTGATGTCATCGTTTTCATAGCCTAAAACTAATCGGCCTAACCACTCGCCTTCGAGTTCTTCATTGGTTTGCTTGTATAAAACGGTAACGTGTTCGCCGCGGCGAATCATGCCGAGATAAATAGGGTCAGTTGATAGGTTCTTGGTCAGTTGGCTTTTAGCAAACTGCTTACCCATTTCAACTTCATTGGCGCCAATGCACATTGCGTAAGAAAAGTTTCTCACGAATTTGCCATAGTTGCCTTCGTTGGAGTTCTCAATTAAATCGTCCCACCATTGGTTGGCGATCTCTAAGATCTCTTCGTCTGTTTTGTCAATTATATTCATTTGTGATTCTCCGAGACCTCAGCATAACTCAGGTGACGAGTAAAAAAGTCTAAAATCATTCTGCTTGGCGTTGTGAATTTGACTAATAGCACGCTATTAGCTGCAATTCACGCCTTAATCAGAAATATTTTAGCTCATTTTTCTTTCGCCCCTGAGCTATGCTGAGGTCTCTTTCCATTAAAAAAGACCAACAAATGTTGGTCTTTCTCAAATTAAATAGCATTTAATTAATTTAGTTTAGCCTAAATATAAGGCCAAGCTAAATTATTGCAATAGGCTGTTAAATTAACCAGCCTATTGTCAGCTGCACTACTCGTCGTCGCTCACTAAGTGGTAACAAGGCGCTTTCTCAAGCGTGTACTCACCACTGTTACGATCACGATGAGACACGGTTAATACATGCCACTCGTCATCATCAAGCTTCATCGCGTCACCACGATAGTAGTAACCAGGCCAGCGAGTTTCCTTACGGAATAGGGTATGTTGCATGACGCACTCAGAAGTACGATGACGATGCTTCAATTCCCAAGCACGTAATAATTCGTGCAAATCTTTCGCTGCTACTTTCTCTAAATCTTCTTCAAGAATTTTAATCTTCTTCAAGCCGATGTTCAAAAGCTTCTCGTTGGTCATGTAGTTCACACCAAAACCACCACAGTACTCATCCATCATCTTCTGAAGACGATCAAGACCTTGACGTGGGTTGA
>JAZGFQ010000073.1:0-2821 GCA_036479635.1 Arenicellales bacterium | reverse complement strand
TGGCTGGGCTTGCCCACGTTCTCACGCAGCCAGCGTGATTTACAATATTTTTACGTTAATGGCCGCGTGATTAAAGACCCGTTAATCGCCCACGCGGTCAAACGCGCTTATGCTGATGTGCTTTATTCTGGCCGTCATCCTGCCTTTGTGCTGTTTATGAGCATCTCGCCTGAAGCAGTGGATGTGAACGTGCACCCTGCAAAAACAGAGGTGCGGTTCAAAGACACCCGCCAAGTACATGATTTTATTTACCGCAGCTTACACCGCGTGATTGCTGATTTACGCCCAGGCGAGAATATTCCGCCTGCGCGCGCGCAGTTAAATGCCTTGCAAGCAGGCCAAGGGCAAGCCCAGCCTTTATCAGGGCATGATTTCTCTAAAAGTAGCCCAGTCTCTTTAGCTCATTCTCCTTTGGCTAATTATCAAGCAGGACAACACCAGCCCCGCAAACAATCGGGTTTTAAATTCAATGCAGCTGAGCAATTAGCAGGTTATGAAGCCTTGCACCCACAAGCAGGTTTGCGCGGTGAGTCTGAAACGCCTATCGAGCCTCAGCCGCAAGGTGAAGTGCCGCCTTTAGGTTTTGCTTTAGCGCAATTAAAAGGGGTGTATATTTTATCTGAATCAGCCGAAGGCTTGATTCTGGTGGATATGCATGCGGCTCATGAGCGCATTGGCTATGAGCAAATGAAGCAGGACTTTGCTGAGGGCAGCATTGAGACGCAAAACTTGTTAGTGCCGATGCGCTTAGAGATTTTAGAAACGCACACACACATTGCTCAGGAACATGCAGGCGTGTTCAAGCAGATGGGCTTTGATATCGAACCACTTGGAGAGACTGAATTAGTGGTGCGTGAGATTCCGATGATATTGAATCAAGAAAATGTGCCAGAATTAATCAAAGACGTTTTATCTGATATCGATGCCTTAGGTATCTCAGATCGAATCGAGCAAACCATTCACGATATTTTAGCGACTAAATCTTGCCATGGCGCGGTGCGCGCCAACCGCAGTTTAACCCTGCCTGAGATGAATGCTTTATTGCGCAAGATGGAAGAAATCGACCGTGCAGGGCAGTGTAACCACGGTAGGCCAACTTGGGTGTCGGTGACGCTAGATGAGCTGGATAAATGGTTCTTACGCGGGCAGTAAACTTATTCACAGTCATTGCCACGGCGCTTCACGCCTCGCAATGAAGCAGGTAATATCACACTGTCATTGCGAGGAACGTAGTGACGTGGCAATCCATGGGCGACACTTCGCCTAGGCTGGAGGCTCGTGAAGATAACGATATCATGACAGACATCTCTCCCATCATCTTCATCGCAGGCCCCACCGCTTCGGGGAAAACTGAGCTTGCCATGCAACTGGCAGATCACCACGACGTTGCCTTAATCAACGTCGATGCCGCGCAGGTTTACCGTGACATGAACATTGGCACGGCAAAATTAGATGCAAAATCATTAGAAAAATACCCGCACGCCTTAATCGATATCCGCGACCCTGCTGAAACCTATGATGCCGCGCAATTCGTTAAAGACGCTAAAGTTTTAATGGATGCAGCGATTGAGAAAAACAAAATCCCCGTGCTAGTAGGCGGCTCAATGTTCTATTTCTCAGCATTGGAAAAGGGCGTGTCAAAGTTGCCTAAGGCAGATGCCGATATTCGGGCGAAAATAGAATCACAGGCGGCTGAAATAGGCTGGCAAGCCATGCACGTGCGCCTAGCGTCGATAGACCCTAGCTTAGCGATACGCATTAAAGCCAACGACAAACAAAGAATTCAGCGCGCTTTAGAAGTGCATTTAATCACCGGTGAAGTGCCCAGCGAGATGATGGCGAAATACGCGCCTGAGCCTTTAGCCTATCCATTACTTAAGTTCAATTTATACACGCCAGACAGAAAACTTCTACACGCGAGAATTGAAAAACGCTTTCATATGATGATTGAGCAGGGCTTGTTGGAAGAAGTTAAGGCGCTCAAAGCCCGCGCTGATTTACACGCTGATTTACCGTCCATGCGCTGCGTAGGCTACCGCCAAGCGTGGCAGCATCTAGACGGCGAATATGATTTGAACACGATGATTGATAAAGGCGTAGCCGCCACGCGTCAATTAGCCAAACGCCAATTGACATGGATCAGGCATCAGCGTGGGCAAATTTGGTTATCCTCAGAATTTAAAAACAATGCTGCGCTTATTGATCATTTTCTATAAAGCGCGGCCATTCACTTGGGCGCTGACGATGGCATTATTGTTAGGCACAAGCACTGCAAGCGCACAAAGCTGTAACCCCAGCCCTATTTATGCGTTTACGCAAGCGGTCTATTTTGAACAATACATCAAAGCGCAGGGGCTACTTGCACGGGTAAAAAAAGAGCATAGTTTTGAGATGGCACAGTTTCTTGGCCAAGTGCTCAACTGGAAACAAGCATATGATGCAGATGATTCGAGCGCGCAGAACGACGCCATTGATCAGGTCGAATCACATATTAAATCTCTCACGGCTCAACTTACACAACGTCAAGATATAGCGTTTATGAGCGATGCGGGCAATATCATGCTTCATGCCGCGCGCATTCATTTGGTGATGGGGTATGTGCTGCGCGCTGCCAAACGCGCCAAGCAGGGTAACGAAATATTATTAAAAGTAGTGGATACCGAACCGCAATACCCAGATGCGATATTGAGCTTGGGACTGTATCAGTTTTATACGGATGTGACGCAATCGAATTTTAATTGGGTCGGTGGCTTGTTTTCTTTTAAAGGCAATGCTGAATTAGGCTTGGAAAAAGTTAGGCTAGCGATTGATGCTTCGCCGC